>JBFFVR010000007.1:0-15806 GCA_041570685.1 Promineifilaceae bacterium (SeqCode) | reverse complement strand
GTACATCGTCGGCAAATAGGCTATTAGGAGGGCGACAAGGATTAGGCCAAGGGCTGCTTCAATAAAAGATAAAAGGATGTGGCCTAAATTATCGCTCCGTTCAAATCCAAGTGTCAACAGCGATGAGCCACTGATCGTAAATGAATCACTCCAGCTCTCAACACCACTGCCCCAGAAAATTAGCATGAATCCTATTAATAGGAGACTCAACCAGGCTATTAGCAACATCAATAAGCTGACCGGCGCATAAAATGCCATAGTCCGGTCTCGCTGATAATAGGTTTTATCAAAACGAACGCGCACGTTAAACAATATTCGGACGGACCGAAAGACAATACCAGTAATTGGATCTGGAGCACTTCGTGTTAAAACAAAAGTGCGTACAGCTGAACGTAAAGCGGCCCACGTGATGATAAGGCCGGCAAATAATGCGATTACTTGCAAAAAAATCACGATTCCAAATCCTCAACCTGCTTATCGACCAGACGAATCTGTTGTGGACTGCTTTTTCCAATACGTATCAGTATGCCGCGGGCCTCTAAATCGAGCTTAACTGTTGTGTAATACCAACCGATAGCTCCGTCAAACTTTCCCTCTAACATAGCATTCACTGATTGACCAAGCTCACTAAAAGTCATTTGACCTTCTTCTCTTAAAGATTGCACGATGGCATCATGAACTTGATCATACTTTTCTTTACTAATATTGACACCACTCTTCGATGGATCTGGATGTCGGGTTTCAATTTTCTGCTCAGCCATCAAGTTTCTCTTGGTTCAATTTACAGTGACAAATGATCCTTCAAGGCCTTTTCCGACCTCGATCCGGTTGGGAAACACATCTCGCATCTCGTCGATGTGGGTAATAATCAAGATCCGCTTGAAATCATCCTGAATAGTCTCGATCGCGTTTATCAGTCGCCGGCGACCCTCAGGATCTTGACTGCCAAATCCTTCATCAATGACAAGGGTTTGCAAGCGTGCGCCTGCTCGTTTTGCCAAGATCTGCGACAAAGCCAACCGAATCGCAAAGTTAATTCTAAATTGTTCCCCACCACTGTAGTTTTCATACGGCCGTTCGCCGTCTGCATCACTGATCCGGATGTCCAATGTTTCGGCCAATCTCTCGCTGCTTTTGAGTTTTCGTTGGGTGAGAAATTCAATATGCATTTTACCTTGAGTGAGCCTGTCCAGTATTTCGTTCGCTTCGCCCTCTATCTCCGGGAGTGCTCGTTCAATTAACAATGCTTGAACACCCTCTCGACCACAGGCTTTTTCTAATAGCTTAAGGCGCTTGATTCGTTGAGTCAGATTATCCCGATCATCCCGAATCAATTTCTCTTCTTTTCTTTGATCATCTAACACATTCAGAAGTTGTTGGCTAGTTGCAACATGTCTATGCGCTTCGATATTCACTTCACGTAAGCGATTCAATTGATTTTCTACCTGTGCGAGATCCAATGAACCTTCTTTAAGCGAGATAAACTGTTGTTGAGCTGAATTAAATTGGTCTTCTAATTCAGATAGCTCATTTTTCGTGTTCCTAATCCGGCGTTCCGATTCCGCCAAACTATCATCAAGTGGTTTGATGGCTGCTTTGGCCTGTTCTAATGTCTGATAACGCTCCAAGGCATCCTCTAGTTCCTGGCTTTCCTTTTCGGCTGCCTTATGTGCCTCAATATCATATCCTAATTTAGCAACTTGCCTTCGTAAGCCGGCGAGAGCCTCCCGAGCCTCGGTAGCAAAATCATCATTCGCTAGCTGTTCGCTTACGTTGACGAGATTTGAATGAAGACCAGATATGCTTCCGTTACCTTCCCATTCAATAATTTTTCGCGAATTATCATCCCGTCGTGAATTCAACCTGGTTAATTTACTTTGTACCTTAAGCCTTTGTCTCTCTAATTCAGCTCTTTGGTCGGCTTCTTCATCCAAGACTTTTAATGCAAGTTGCTTTTCTTTAATATCGGATTCATCGCTTAGCAGATTCTGTAATTCTGATAGGCGCGTTTCAGGACCATCACGCCATTCAATGAAATTGCGCTCTATTACTTTAAGACGGTTATCATACGAGGCCATCGCTTTCTGAAGGATTCTACGATCGTTTTCGAGCCGTGATTTGTTATTTTGTATTTCATCTAACTCGCCGATCTGATCATTCAAAGCTGCAATTTTTTCTTGATTGAGACGGTATTTGTCACCCATATCCTGACCATCAGCTTTTAGCTCTGTCAAGACGGTTTGTCGATGTTCGTCACTCAGTTCCTGCCCACAAAGTGGGCAGATCTGGCCGGATTCCAACTCTAATTGGTCGATGCGCTGCTTCATTTGCAGCATTTCTTCTTTTAAGCTTGGTAACTCCTCATTCAGATTATGCCGTTTAGCATTGGCCTTCATTAATTCTTCAATTTCTTTCTCTTTCTCTTTTAAGGCTTCGGCAGCAAGTTTCAATCCTTCTTCTGTCTTAATTTTATGAGCCTGAACATTGTCTTTCTCTTCCTTCATTTGGATGATTTGTTTTTCCTGGCGTCGTAATTGCCTTTCCTCCTGTCTCAGCAGATCTCTGTCCGCTAACAGGGTCTGTAATTCAGTCTTTGCGACTTGAATTTTCTGTTCATCCTGCTGTGATTTCTCTAGCTTTTTGGCTAGTTGGGCAAATTTATTTTCTGCTTCTTCTAGATCTTTCTGCAACTGAGGTTGTTCCTCTTTTAACCGCCGGATGCGCTTCCGCTGTTCTTCTAGCTCTAATTGTTGCTGTTCTAATCTTGAACGGTCGCTGGCTATCTTGAGTTCATGGGGTTTCATTTGCTGGAGCAGCGAATTATTCTGATCCGCGATTTTCTGCCATTTCCTGATTAAAGCTTCAGAATCTTGCCATTGTTTATACCGGGTCAGTATCGCCTTCTCTTCATCAATCAACGACTGGTGACTCGCTCGCTCAGCGAGACGTCGTTCATGGGCTACTGCTAATTCATCCAACAGTTTTTTTCTTTCAATGAGATTCTTCTTGAGGTTATCAACCAATTGTTCTTGTTGCTCCACAGCCGCTTTATTCATTTGGGCCTGTTTATAAAGCTGTTCCTGCTCTTCCAGCCGAATATCGCTATTTTCTAATAGGGCAGTTGCGGTAGCCAGATTGGCTTCCCGCTGCGACTGTTCTCCTAGCTCCTTTTCAATTTCCTCTAATCGCAGATCTATGATCGCGAGACGGTTTTCTTCTTCTTTCCTTTTAATTGCTACCGCCTGCTTATGCAAATCCCATTCATTGACCCCTAAGAGATCGGCCAGTATTTCCTTCCGCTGGTTAGCGGTTTTGGTCGTGAATTCATCGGCTTTGCCTTGGAGTAGAAAACTGGCATTGATAAAGGTTTCGTAGTTCATTCTCAGGGTTTCTTCAATCGTTGACTGGGTTTTGCGTATTCCACTATCGCTAAGGGTCTTCCATTGTCCATCATCAGAAGCAATCTGAAATTCGAGGCTGCTTCTTTTCTGAGCAATTCTTTGTCTAATAACTCGATAAATCACACCCTCTAATTCGAATGTCAAGCGAATTTCAGCTGCCTCTCCGCGGAGAGATGCTGCCCAATTAACGATATCATCGTCACTCTTTGCCCGGCTCCGGCCGAACAAGGACCATGTGATTGCATCAAGAATGCTAGATTTTCCCGAGCCATTGGCTCCGGAAATACAAGCCAAATGGATATCGAAGAGTTCTATTTCAACTCTCTTTCGATAGGATAGAAAATTCGATAGATCAAGTCTTAACGGGATCATGGACCTTTCGATTCCTGGTCGAGGCGGAATCAGTTCCTAAAAAAGCTTATGTTCTGGCAAAGATTAATTCAGCAAAAGATCAAACACAACGTGGAGGCACCAGAGATCCAGCATTATTTGTTCTTTTCTGAAGAATCAATTCTTTCGGAGGAAAAGACTTCTTTTGCGAGTGATTCCATCGCCTCTGTCTCCTCAGATTCAAGGCCGATCGTTCGCCAATATTGAGACAATAGTTCTTCCTTCGTTAAACTTTCAACCATAACCGTATCTCCTAGGCGGCTTCTTTTGTTGGTTTCCCTGTTTTTCACAATCTGGATGCTGAGCGCCTCTCGAAAATGGTTAGTAATTAGGCTCTCATCTAGCAGGGGTTCCCAGTCTAGAGGATACTGCAACCGAAGCCGGCAGATAGTCCCTGCCAGCCGATCCGAACTCGGTAATTGTTCTAATAAGTCTGCCATAAAGCTATCTGCCGAAGGTGTTTCAACTTTCAAATCGACGAATTGACGGGTATCGATCTTTTTAAATTGCCAGGAACATTGTCCGCGTTTGACCTCAGCCAAGACAAAGCCTTTATCTTCTTTGACTTCGCCAAAATCAATTCGTTCGATAGAACCGGAATAAACGACCGGAGGGTGGCGTTCATCATTCAACGATTGATGTTTGTGAATATGGCCTAGTGCCACGTAATCCAAACGACGATCATGAATGATCTTGCCACTCAGCACCATTTCCTGGCCTAACATGATCGATTTTTCGCTACCAAACTTTGCGCCTTGGACGCTAGCATGAGCGGATAATATGAGGGGCAAGTCCGGATTTGCCCGGTCAATCAATTTCATGATGGCCGCTCCGATGCGATCTTCAACTAAATGCAAAATATCTTCCAGTGATTTGCCTGACGTGTCTTCCCGGGCTATCAATGCATTTGGTGCGATCCATGGGACTGTGATTACTTCGGCGGGAATTCCCAGTTGATCGGGGCCAAGTAGTTGAAGCGAATCGGCGACAAAAACATTGGGGGCATGTAAGGTTTTAAATTCTTGGAGCGTATTTGCCCGACCTACAGCTGGGGAGACATCATGATTGCCAACTAGCATGATAATCGGAATGCCGGCATCTGATAACCGCATGATTCGCTGTCCCCAGGCTTTTTGGAAAGTGGGCTGTGGATTGCGATCTTTATAGGCATCACCGGCAAATACAACCAGATCGACTGTTTCGTTGATCGCTACCTCAATGACTTGATCCAGGGCATTCAAAAAATCCATTACTCGTACAGGAAGAGCTGTTTCCGGATCATGGCGACCATAATTCGCTATATCAATATGGGCATCTGAAAAATGCAGAATTTTTACTGGCTTATGCGTACTGTATTCAGATTCACTAGGTAAATGGGTACTTCTACTCAAACTTTGTTGGCCTTTCATGGTTCTTGGTCGCGTTTGCTAAAACTTTTGAGAGTAAATCTCCGAATCGTGGCGATTAAGAATGTCACATTTAAATAATCTTCATTTTGAGGGGGTAATATTCCGCTGTTTGTGCAAGTCCGTTTTCAGAGCCTAGCCGCGAACAATAATTCTGTAATCTCCAGGATTAGGTGGTGTGCCCAGGCCAGGGAAGAATCGTTCTACCATTACAAAATACTGCCCTGCCGCTAGTTGAACCTGTATCGTCTTAAGCTGGGTTCCGGGCTGCGAACTTATCTCCAGGATCTCCTTGTTCGCTGTGTACAAATAGATTCTTAGATCATATCCTGACTTGTAGGGATCAGCTTCGATACTTACCTGTCGTGTAGAAGGCACTTCAAAGGTCCAAGCATCGACGAAGTCATTCGGGTTGAGATAGTTGTTTTGGCGCGTTTTGTTGAGTTGTAGCGACAAGGCCGTTGCAAAGGTGCTGTTTGTCTCTGGCTCTCCTTGTCCGTTTAAAATTGTTGGCATATAGATCAAGGGCGTTACCCCAGAAATGTCTACAGGTTGTGGCAATTCAGCTCTTTCAACCAGGTTTACCACCTGACTGCCGATCGTCTCACCACCAACCACATACATTTGATCGCCGACGAAATCTCCCTTGGCCCAAGCTCTAGGTGGCCGGGTCGAATTCAGAGGATTATTGGGGTCCACAACACCCAAATCATAAGTTAAGTTAAGTTCAACCCATTCATCCGCTTGGGCATCGTATCGTTCTGTGACCTGAATTGGCGTACCGTCTTCATTAAATCCGCCAATAACAAACCAGTTTCCTTCTTGATCAACGCCGCTTGAAGCAAAATAGCGGGCATGATTTAGTGGGGCGATAGTAAACCAACTGGCGCTTGAGCCATCAGGGTCAAAACATTCGGCCGAGTTTAATGTTACGCGCTCCCGCTCTTCCTCCTCTCCTGATTGTTTGCCTAGGCCCCCAGCGATACACAAATGTTCAGCACCGCCAATTGGGACCATTTCACCTACATGCCCAAATCGTCCCGTATTCATATCTGGGGCATTATAAATATTCCACGAATCCGAAACGGCCGAATAATAGTAGACCTCAGCTCTTGCCTCCCAACCAGTAATTGTGTCAGGTGGTTTCGGCGGGAATCGACCTGTCAAGCCGCCAGTGAGAAAGTAACCATCGCCAGCAATTGATACACTATGCGCTGCGGCCGCAGAGTAGATAGCGGGGCCGGCCGGCCAATTTGTATTGTCAGCTGCTAGCACGTCTGACCAGGTATTCGTGTTAATATCATAAACCCACTGCCGACCGTCGTAGGTCACCGGGTCACCAACAAATCCTGAAGGCAGATAGATTTTACCGTTTACTACAGCCGCCGTTGTATTGGAATAACCAAATTCAGGCATTGTCGAACCGTCTATCCACTTTCCGGTTGAGGTATCGAATATATCTACCTCTCCGGTTCGAATGATGGAGCCTGAAACTGTCTTCTGTCCGGCAATGACAAATATCTTGCCATCGTAAACCTCGGCGACATGGCGACTTCGCTGAGCTTGTGTTTCATTACCCTTTGAGACTACCTGCCAGCGATTGGTCACTGGAAGCCAGGCTGAAGCTAAGTTGAGAATAACCGAACCTTGAACACCCAAATGCCAATCAGCAACCTCTAAATAGTAAGTCTTACCCGCTCGCACTTCTAAAGTAGCTTCTGAGCTAAAGAAGTTGTTATCATCGTTACAGACCAACTCAGTGGTCTGACCACATTCTCCTTGATGGATGGCCAAAATCGTGTCGTAAGTGCTGCTCAAAGTGGTGAATCTGACCGGCCCATTAAAGTCGGGTACGAATTTAAACCAAGCTGTACGGTAGCCTTCCAGCAGACCCGGTGATCCCCACATGCAACTTAAGGCTGGATCACTAGCGCCAGGAGAAGTCAAATTGAGCACATTGGCGACAGTTCCAGTTCCAATTGTGAATAAAGATTCTTCAGAATCACTGGCATCTTCACAAGTATTCGCTGGTTGAACGACGTTTACAGTACTTGGAAATGAGGGATCCGGCACTTGAACAAGCTGATAGTCTGACCAGTTGCCACTAATGGTGTGTAAACTGACCTCTAAGACTGCCTCTTGATCTGACTCGGTTGGTTGGCCTGGTTCGTCTTGGTTCGCCGACACAACTGTTACAATACACAGAAAAATTATTATGATCAGTGCGAAATGGCGACGCATAATTTTCTCCTGGTTAAACGCCTCATAGCCAGTTCTTTTGACTTTAGGAGCTTCAGAGTTTTACACCTAGCTTCGAAACTTTACTAAATCAGTGAGGCTCATCCGGCAATAATGCGTTTACGGCAACTTTTTCCCATAACTATCAATGGATTGTACCGATAACCATGGGCTAATGCGAGATCGATCATTCCTGAAAACAGGGAGACAAAAGCGAATTTCTGGAGAGTTGCGCTTCTTTTTAATGCATATACATATCCCCGCAGAGCCTATAAAGGTGAACTACGGGGATATTTTGAATATATTCGCTTTTCACAAGCGTGATTGGTCTACGAATCGGTCGAATGAGGAGAAAGGCTATGCTTTTTGTAAGGCCAATATAACCTCATTACCTTCCAAAGACAGAGCCCGCCGGAAGAATCCTTCGTTAGTGTCACCAGGAGCTAAGTTAACAGCTAGCGTTTCTTGTTGGATGTAATCGGCGAACGACTCAAGTGCAAGGGCGACGTCACCATCCGCTGAGTAAATGATTTTGATTCGGTCGTCAAGGGCAAGTCCTGCATCTTTACGCATCGTGTTGATCATCCTCACTAAATCCCGCGCATATCCTTCTTGCACAAGCTCAGGCGTTAAAGCTATGTCAACCGCGACGGTTATTCCCTTATCGCTGGCTATCGCTAGACCACCCCGCGACTCAGTTTGAACGAGTACTTCTTCATTTGAGAGTTCTACAGATTGGCCGTCTAAATCTAAAACAAGTGGTTTGCCTGACTGAAGAAGCGTCGCAGTAGTAACAGGATCTAGTTCACTCAGCCTTTTGCGTACTTGTGGGAATTGCGCTCCAAAGCGAGGACCCAAGAGCCTATTATTGGGCATCAATTTATAATTTACCAATTGACCCACTTCGGAGACGATCTCAATCGCTTTCACGTTGATTTCTTCGGTCAGGACGTCTTCCAGCGTTGATAGATCTTGTTTCTCGCGCTGCCTGCCAACATTGACCCTGGCTTTGGCAAGGGGTTGCCTAAGCTTAAAACCGGCTGAGCTACGAGCCGAACGGCCCAAAGACGCAACGTTGATGGCTAGACGCATTTTATTTAGAAGTGCCTTGTCAAGTTTGTCCTCGTCTGCTTCTGGCCATTCGGTATGGTGAATGCTTAAAGGAGAATCCGATTTTACATTTCGAACCAGATTCTGGTATATAGCCTCCGTGGTAAAAGGTATAAATGGAGCAAGTAGCTTCGCCATTTGCAAAACCACGTTATAGAGTGTGGCATAAGCAGCTGTTTTGTCGGTATCAGCTTCACTTTTCCAAAATCTTCGCCTGGAACGCCTGACATACCAATTTGAAAGATCGTCTAGCATAGCCTCAACTTCTTCGGCTGCTCTTTCTGCTCGAAATCTCTCTAATTGTTTTGTTACTTTAAGCGTTGTCTCTTCCAATCGCGCTTGTATCCAACGGTCGAGTTGAGCATTTGCAGAATCTGGTGAAGGCTTAACTCTAACCGGAAGATCGCTCGAGAGATCAAACGCCCCATCTGGGGACCAGCCATCTAATTTCGCGTACGTTACTAAGAATGAATATACGTTCCAAAAGGGTATCAGAAAGCGCCTTCGCGTTTCATTTCCAAGTGTATAGCCGAAATTAAGATTCTGTTCCGGTTTGTGAGTTGCAAAAAGCCAGCGCATTGTATCGGCACCCATGTTATCGGCCGCTTCATTAAATTCGATAGAGTTTCCCCATGACTTATGCATGTCCCTGCCATCTTCGCCTAATAAAAGGGCGTAACCGAAAAGATTTAAGAAGGGTGGTCGATTTGTCAGAACAGTGCTCTGGGCCAGAAGGCTATAAAACCAATTGCGAAATTGGCCTGGGAAACTCTCGCTAATCCAATCGGCTGGGAACCATTTTTCCCAAAAATCAGGATCATCGCGGTATCCCAAAGTACTGTAGGCCACGATGCCAGCATCTAACCAGGGATTACCCACATCTGTGATGCGCTTCGCTTTACCTCCACATGCTGGACAAGTAATCTTCACAGCATCAATGTAAGGTCGGTGAGGGGAATGACCAGCAAAAGTTTCCCATCCTTCTATTGCTCTTTCTTCCAATTCGGTTTCATCGCCCACGACATGAAAATGCTGGCAATCAGGATCTTCGCAAACCCAGATGGGCAAGGCCAATCCGTAATAACGTTTCTTGCTTATCATCCAGTCATGCATATTTCGAAGCCAATCAAGCTCCCGATTTTGTCCGAATTCTGGTACCCAGTTAATTTGGTCTACGATATCCATGATTTGGTAACGTAAGCTATCGGCCTTCTCCTGCTCAGTAACCTGCTCGCGATCTTTATCGTAGAGCGTTCCAGTGTTAATAAACCACTCGTCTACCAAGCGATATACCAACTCTGTTCCACAACGCCAGCAATGAGGATAACGGTGAAGGTAACGTTGTTTTCTGTAGTAAATACCTTTGTCTCGCAAGCTGACGAAGATGTCCTCGGCCACATCTCCCGCGGACCGGTCACTGAGCCAATCAAAGCCAACGAGATAAACGCCGTTTTCGTCGAGAGGCGCTATGACCGGCAAATCATATTCCTGACTGAGTTCAAAATCTTCAGCGCCGCATCCCGGAGCGATATGAACGATTCCCGTACCTTCATCTGCACCGACATCCTTCCAAGCGATTACTCGATGCTGATAGTCCTCTTGAAGCAAAGATTCCTTAACGGCGGGTAGTTCATCAAATGGGCCAGTATATGACCAACCAACAAGATCTGAGCCTTTCAACTCTTTGAGGATTTCGTATTCGCCTATCAATGATTTTTCAACAGTATCCTTGGCTAAATAATAGATCCAGCCATCCTCTTTTTGTCTAACTTGGACATATGTCAGTTCAGGGCCAACGGCCGCAGCCACATTGCTTGTCAATGTCCAGGGAGTTGTCGTCCAGACCAAGAGTGCTTCCTGGGATATCTGCTCATTACCATTCCCTTTATTAGTAATAGGGAATTTCAGAAATACTGAATCATGTGTTATTTCTAAATAACCATCCGTTACGATTTCATGTTGGCTAATTCCCGTTCCGCAACGGGCACACCAAGGCATGACATCTCGCCCTTTGTAAATCCAACCGCGATCAAAACATTCTTTTAAAAATCCCCAGATCTGGTAGTTATTTTCATCGCTAAAAGTGAAATAAGAGCCGCCAACATGGGGTAATCCTAATTGACCTACGACGTATTCCACGGTACCCGTGATTGGTCCTGATGCGCCCTGGATTGTCACTTCCTTCTGCGGATCTTCCTGCAGCAAATCGCCCAATCGCCGAAGTTCGCTGGGGGCATTCCAATCCATCCAGTATCCCAACCGCATTGACTGTTCAGTCTGGATCGCAGCAAAATTCAATACTCGTATCTTGCATTGCTGAACAAATCGCGCTAATCCATAATCTTCAATTTCACGTTTGCTATTGAAGCCAAGATCACGTTCGACATTTACCTCTACCCACAGGCCTTGGCAATCAAAGCCGTTTTGCCACCTTTGATCAAAACCCTGCATCGCCTTAAATCTTTGATAGAGATCCTTATACGTTCTTCCCCAGGCATGGTGGACTCCCATAGGATTATTGGCGGTGATTGGACCATCGATGAAGCTCCAGTTCTTATCACTCTTGCTTCGTAAGGCGCGAAGCTTATTAAAGGCATCTGTTTCCTCCCAGAATGCCAGGATCTCTCTCTCCATCTGTACGAAATCTATTTTATTGGGTACGTCACTAAATCCCATTATTTTCTCCGTTAAATTTGGTTGTAAGATTCGCCGTTTTCAGATGCAACGAACATAATGCGTTTCAATGGCCTCAAGGCTGTCGCCACGTCTAAGTTTCAGTGGCCAATTTTGTTCGTCTAGCCATATTTCTCTTAACTCGTTGTCCCAGTGAATTGAGCATCGTCGGACCAAGATCTCTCGATCTGTCACGACAAGATACTCCTTTTCGGCATATTCAATGGATATAACATTCTCCCGTAAAATGAAATCATGATCTCTATCTGGGCTGATCGCTTTAAGTGTAGCGTCTTGATTTCTCGAACGAGCTAAGAGAGCAACTCCGATAGTTGAGGGAAACCAGAATACATAATCGGCGGGCAAATCAATTGTCTCATCATGACGTTTACCAAGAACAATTCGGCCGCTGCTTGCCCCTGTTCTGTCAAGCTGAACATCGCCGCTAGATTGTCCATTGGGTCCGAATTGAAGATATTTCAATCGTTCAACTTTTCCTTTGGGTGACATTATCAGGTGAAACAAAACGCTTTCACCACTCTTTGCTTCTTGACCATCTAAATCTACCCGTAAAAAACAATATCCGGCGGTAGCTCGCGTGAGACGCCAAGACTCGTAAGCACCTGTCGGTCTTCCGTTTTTTTCATAACGAAAGCGACCTGAGGCTAATAATTCTTCATAATCCTGTTCACGGATGACAAAACGCACGAAGATCTACCTAACCTTCAGAAACCCAACTCAAGCTAACCACTATTCATCCAATGCGACGTAAATTCTTTTGTTAATTTTGCCTTTACTCTTATAGTCCACAACCTGAATCCGCCCAACCTCGGAAGTATTGGCTACGTGAGTACCGCCATCAGCCTGCAAGTCCAGGCCAACTATTTCAACTGTTCGAACTTCTTTGATTCCCTCAGGAAGTAAATTGATCTTGGTTCTTATGAGATCTGGTATTTGAAATGCCTCTTCTCTTGGCAATGTTCGAATCACAATATCGCGCGAGGCAGCAACCTCCTCGTTAATTGCTCTATTAATATCGCTCACCAACTCTCGACGCATCGTAGCAAACTCAAAATCCATTCGCCCTTTGAGCGGATCCATATTTCCACCGGTAACGGAGGAATGATAGTCTCGCCAAATTACACCACAGAGAATATGCATCGCTGTATGGGTCCTCATTAATTGATAGCGCCGTTTCCAATCTAATTCAGCAGATAGATGTGTTCCGATGGCTGGTAAATCGCCTTCAATATAATGAGCGATTTTGCCTTGGATACGTTTTGTTTTGCTTATTTTCCAAGTCGTATGAGCATCTGAGATTTTCCCAGTATCAAAAGGTTGCCCACCACCACCGGGGTAAAAGGCTGTTCGATCCAGGATGATCGCGGAATCAACTATTTCGACCACCGTTGCCTTGAACTCTTTCTTATAAGCGTCAGCCAGAAATATACTTTCGGTCATATCTTCATTTACCGTTCTTAAGATACTCAATAGAAAAGCGCCTTCGTCCAATTTTGGGACGAAGGCGCTGATTACTCCGCGGTACCACCCATTTTCCCGAACACCTCGAAAACAAAAGCAGTCGGGCACTTTATCGACGACAGCCTAATCATATTTGGAGGCGATCATCGCGATCCCGATAACGTGGGATGAATCCGATCAAATCTACTCATGCCATAATTCGCAAAGCGATCAAGATATCAAGACCTACATAATTTGGCACTTTCGGAAGACAGCTCCGGAGGGATTTTCAGCTTGCTGCTTGCTCCTGACTTTCACCGTCTCAGGTTCGCTTTCCAAACGAGGCTAGCTTACTCGTCTCCATCAATAGCCTTTAAATATCTTTTTTGATTATGCCAAATAGCCTTACGAATGTCAAAAAGTTGAGCGGTAGAATCTAGACAACGATTAACCGTTGTGATAAGCTAGCTCCGCTTGGGTTGGGTTTGTCGCTGGCGAAAATATCTCGAGGGACCTCTAACTTTAATACTCCATAAAGATGACGAATAGCGTGAGCACAATTCTGTGTATTGAGGATGAGCCTGAGATGATTGAACTATTCAGGCTGATACTTGGACGAAGTAATTATAATGTCGTTGGCGCTGCCAGCGCTCAGGAAGGGCTTGTTAAGGCGGCCGAAATCAGGCCTGATTTAATACTTCTCGATCTAATGATGCCAGAGATGGACGGTTGGGAAATGTGCCAGCGCATGCGAATCAACAAGGAACTAAGGGATATCCCCGTCATCGTTGTAACAGCCAAGGCACAGACGATTGATCGGGTGCTAGCCTTGAAAGTAGCAAAGGTTAATGATTACATTACTAAACCCTTCGGTCCACAAGAGCTTCTCGAAAGCGTGGATGGTGTTTTGCGCGGCGAAGCAGTCAAGAGTTCACCTTAATTGATTGGTCATGCAGATTCGCTTTTGGGGTGTCCGGGGAACAATTCCCACACCTGGGCCGGGAACGGTGAGATTAGGGGGCAATACCCCATGTATAGAAGTCCGTACAGCTGACAATCATCTCATCATCATTGATGCAGGTTCAGGGATCCGGCGTTTGGGGATCTCGTTGAATCAAGAATACCCTGAGCAAATCGAAGGAACGATCTTAATTAGCCATACTCATTGGGACCATATTCAAGGATTCCCATATTTTGCTCCCCTCGTCGATAAAAGTGGTCGTAACAACAAATTCTTTGTTATCGGTCAAAAGCGTATGGGTCGCCAGCTCGAAAGTATCCTTGCTGGAACAATCATTGAGCCTTACCTCCCTTTTGTCTACCATGAATTGTCGGCGGAAATTGATTTTCATGAAGTACTGGCTGGGGAGGTCGTTGCACTGCCTAACAAGACTTACGTGAAGGTAGCTGAATTGCGTCATCCTGGAGGATGCCTTGGATTCCGTATTGAAGATGAAGACAAGATCTTTACCTACTGTACTGACACGAGTCACCGGGTCGATCAACTTACAGAAGGTGTTTTGGAATTAGCCCAAGGTGCCGATGTCCTTGTCCATGATGCTCAGTATACTCTAGAACAGCGCCAAAAATTTCCGGATTACGGACATAGCAGTTGGGCAGAGGCCGCTCAAGTTGCAAAAACGGCGCAAGTTAAAAAGTTGGTCTTGTTCCATTACGATCCAGATGCGACAGACGATATGATGGCAACCATACTTGAAAAAACGAAGGGAATCTTTCCAAATACTATCCTAGCCAAAGAAGATTTGATGCTACTAATACCAGACGATTAATGAATCGTATTCAAAGAGCCTGCACGGAAATTGGCAATTCCTCTAGATATCCTGGCAAAATGCACAAGTGGTCAGGCGAAATCGCATTCTTTTAGACACAGCGTCACTTAGGTAACCGAGTCAAGAGGTTGTTAGAAATCAGATTTTATGGGCCAAAATGATCAAGGTGTAGAAACGGGCAAAAAACGTTATCAGGTTATTCCCCGTGTCCTAATTTTTCTAAGGAACGACACTGATGTCCTGCTGTTAAAGGGAGCGCCAAATAAAAGAATTTGGGCGAATCTTTACAACGGCGTCGGTGGACATATCGAATTAGGAGAAGACATTTATAAAGCTGCCATACGAGAGGTCGCCGAGGAGACTGGCTTACAGGTCAGTGATTTGAGGCTAAAGGCTGTCGTAAATATTGATGCTGGCAAACCCGATCTTGGAATAATGATGTTTGTATTTGTTGGTTGGACCTCAGAGAGGAAGATGATTTCCTCTGAAGAGGGGGAATTGCATTGGTTGCCAATTGATGGCTTGCCAGAAGAGCAGCTCGTCGAGGATTTGAGTTGGCTATTGCCCAGAGTTCTTGTCTCGGACACGGATTCAGAGCCAATGTATCTTCATTATAGTTATGATCAGGAAGACCAGTTGGTAATTGTCTCTTCAGCTGAACGCAGAATTGATTAGACGCTTCGTCCTATCTGAAAAGTTTCGAAATTGGCGGGTGCGAACAACTTAGATCCAATTATTTTGCGTTGCGGTAAACCGAGTTTGGTTTACAATTACGTTTAGTGTTTATTTTCGCGCTTGTATTTTTTGACGTCTCAAGAAAAAGGAGAAAACTTGAGCCGATCAGTTCTGGTCGTTGATGATGAGCCAACAGCCCGCAGCATGCTGCGGTTGATACTTGTCCGGGCTGGATTTGAAGTTCGTGAAGCTCAGGACGGATATGAAGCGTTGGCGGCCGTTGAGAGAAATATGCCGGATGTTATGATTCTTGACATCATGATGCCTGGAATCGATGGGTTTGCCGTCTGCGAGGAAATAAGGAGTAATGAAAAGGCGGCTGATCTACCGATAATTATGCTTAGCGCCAGGGCTGATCGAGAAAGCGTTAATAAAGGATTTAGCGTCGGAGCAACTGAATATCTCACCAAACCGGTAAAGCCCGATGAATTGACCGAGCATGTTCGCACCGCGCTAGCAGCCGAGAATGAACAACTTTCATAAATAATCGTTTTGGAGAGTGCCAAAATATGATTGTTAGACGTATCCTGTTATTAGTTATATCTTTAGCGATTGGTTATGCAGCCACCTATTTAATTGTGGAGTTTGTTTTGGGTACTACT
>JBFFVR010000006.1:0-15840 GCA_041570685.1 Promineifilaceae bacterium (SeqCode) | reverse complement strand
GCTACAACTCCCATGCCAAGCCATAACCAAGGAATTGGTTCCCGTTGGCCCTGACCATCCTGGCGGTTACCTGCGCTGTGTTTTTTAAACTCCGGATCTCTCGGATCCGGCGGTTTCTGATATCGTGCCATTCTGTTCGGCAACTTCTAAACCAAGTAAAGTAAGATCGTCAAAGGCAGGAGCTACTCCTCTCCATGCAGCCACATCCGCTGCTAAACCATCAATGAGATCTCGAATTGATCGCTGACCGTTTTTGTCGAGATAGTCAGTCATCCGGTCATAACCATACTGCTGCTCTCTTGTGTTGGTCGCATCTGGGACGCCGTCACTATATATGATCAGCTTATCACCTTTGCGAAGAGATACTTGGTATTCTTGCAATTCAAGCATTTCAATCATACCCAGAAAACGACCTTTGCCCTCTAGGCGAAAAACATTCTTTCCCGGCCGGACCAACAATGGTCTTTCGTGGCCTGCGGTGACGTATTTCAATTTGCCGCTTGGACGGTGGAGGACACCATAAAAAGCGGTGACAAAGATATCGGCCGAAGGAGCAACCTCCATAACACCGCGATGGACAGATTTTGCAACGGTTGAAGGAGACAGAGCACGCCTTCCCTCAACCATAAAAAGTGTTCTCGCCACTGCCATAAATAGAGCAGCCTGGACGCTTTTATCGGCTACGTCCGCCAGAACTAAACCAAGGTGATCCTTGTCCAACTCGATGGCATCATAAAAATCACCCCCAACCTGACGAGCGGGAGTTAGGTAGGCAGCAAGATGATAACCTGGATAGTCGGGCAATGTTGACGGCAGTAGCGTTCGTTGAACGTCAGCCGCGATTTCAAGTTCGTGCTCCAGGCGTTCTTTTTCAATGAGTTCTTCATGCGCGGCTTTCAGTTCGCCGTAGGCATCTACTAATTCCTGATTTTTGGAGGTCAAATCATTGATGGCCAGCATATCTGTGCTTCGCAGCATGACCACCAGATGCCGCATTAACGAATAGGCAACAGCCGGGCTACTGGCTAAAACGTTTTGAAATACTTCTTCCGTTATCTCCAAAACTGTAACTGTCGTGATCGTCACGCAGTTCGCCATTCGGGGGTTATCATCCAACAAGCCCATCTCACCGAAATAGTCTCTTGGACCTTGAACAGACAATAATCGCTCTTGACCATCTTCCAGTACTTGGGTGATGGCCACGCGACCTTCAACGATCACATAAAAGGTATGTTCAACTTCCCCCTGGTGACAAAGAATTGTCTGAGGTGGATAAGATTGTACTTCGGCAAGTTCTCTTAAGGTATCGAGTGATTGCTCATCCAAACCCGTAAAGATGCTTTTAAATATACTCGTCGTTCCTGTACTCATGATCTTTAGATACTCACTCGGTTCGGTTGAAGAAGCTACGATATTACTTAAGCCTCACGTTTGGAATCGATATATGATAGGAAACTTTCGATGGGCCAGGTATTTACAACGTTAGAAGGGGCGGCCCAACCCCTTTGAGCTACAGCCATTCCATATTTCATAAAATCGTAATGGTCCGAGTGATGAGCGTCTGTATTAATTGCAAGGTTAATCCCCAGATCAACGGCTCGACGGACGTAAATATCCTGCAAATCCAATCTTTGGGGGTTGGCATTGATTTCAACGATGGTGTTTGTCCGCAATGCCGCATCAAGAAACGCATCCATGTCAACGTCTGCGCCCTGTCGATCAGGAATCAATCGGCCTGTTGGATGAGCGATCATATCCACATGTGGATTATTTAAGGCGTTGAACAACCGCTCCATAATCTGTTCTCTTGCCTGTCTCAGACTAATATGTAAACTGGCTATTACAAAATCGAGCTCAGATAAGATTTCATCAGGATAATCGAGGGAGCCATCAGCTCTAATTTCTAATTCAGTTCCATGCAATACTCGAAAATCAGAACCCAATCCTTCATTAACCTTCCGAATCTCCTCAGCTTGTTTCCTAAGTCTCCCAACAGATAAGCCATTGGCAATACCCAAACTCTCCGAGTGATCTGAAATGACTATGTACTCCAGACCGCGCGCTCTTGCGGCATCAACCATCTGGCGAATACTCATTCTACCGTCTGACCAAGTTGAATGCACATGCAAGTCTGCTCGAAGGTCATTAACTTCAACCAGTTCTGGTAACTTATCTTCCAAGGCAGCCTCAATTTCTCCCCGATCCTCGCGAAGACGCGGTGAAATATAAGGTAAGCCAAGTGTCTCATAAATCTGCTTCTCGTTTGGGCAATAAATCGGAGGACTGCCATCGACTGGTTCGAAGGCATTTTCATTTAGACTCAATCCCTGCTTTAGCGACAGTTCCCTTAACCGAATATTGTGTGCCTTGCTTCCGGTAAAGTAAGAAAGCAGCGTTCCCCATTTCTCTTCCGGAAGAACTCTCAGGTCTACTTGTATACCATTCAGGAGGATTACACTGCTCTTGGTCGAACCACTGCCGAGTATCGTTTCGACATTTTGCATATGGCAAAAATAGTCCATTATTGGCTGGGGATCGACGGCCGCTACGAGTAAATCAATGTCACCAATTGACTCACGCTGTCTTCTAAGGGAACCTGCAACTGCTGCGTTAGTCACTCCAGTTAGTTGCTTGAGTTCGCTAAGGATCTGTTCGGCGATGGGCAAAGCGGTACCTAAAGGCGTTCTCCGATCGCCATGTAGTTTTAGATTCTGAATTCCTATTAGGATTCTCTCTTCTGACTTCTTGCCCATACCAGGCAGGCCGCCCAACTCGCCTGATTCCGCTGCTCGCTTTAATTCGGAGACCGTTGTCACGCCTAAGTTATCGTAAATCTGTTTGACCTTTTTAGGACCGACGCCCTCTATTCGCAACAGTTCTGTCAATTCTGGTGGTATTTCGGCAGAAAGACGAACATAAAATTCAAGTTGTCCCGTGGTCAGCATCTCTTCGATCTTCAAGGCCAATGTTGCTCCGATACCTGGTATCTCAGTTAGTTTCTCTTCCAAATACAATTGGTTGAGGTCGCGATTTAACTCCCGAATATTTTCGGCCGCCTTACGATAGGCATTAACGCGATGAAAATGATCGCCTCGAATTGCTAGCATATCGGCGATTTTTTCAAACATTGCGGCAATCTCTCGGTTCGTCATCGATGCGATTATACCTTAGCTCAAGAGTGCAAGAAATGACTTGACCATTAGTTGAACTTGTTGTTAAATCATTTACAACTTGAATGAAAAGCTAATAGCTATAGCTCAGAGAAAGATTCAGCGATATTAAGCATTGGACATCTGTATATTGCCATCCTTAACAAGCCATGCTAACATTTAGCTCGCGCCTATTGCGCAGGCTATTTCCACTGTATTTCACCATTATATTTATCAAAAGGAGAAGAGAAGATGAAAAAGAACCACTTTATACTCATCGTCGCCCTACTTATGCTAGGCCTATTGGTGGTCGCATGTGGTGGTGGGGCCGAGGAACCGACTGAGGCTCCGGCCGAGGAGCCGACAGAAGCACCAGCCGAGGAACCGACAGAAGCACCAGCCGAAGAAGAGGAAATGGCCGAAGAAGAAGAAATGGCCGAAGAAGAGGAAATGGCCGAAGAAGAAATGGCCGAAGAAGAAGAAATGGCCGAAGAAGAGATGGCTTTTGAACCGGATGTCCTCGATGCTGGAAGTTGCGATTATGGTGGGAAGATCCTGAAAGTCTCTGCCGTCGACGAATTGACCGTCGAAATCGAGCTTTGTAAGACGGATCCAGCGTTTTTATCAAAGCTGGCTTTTACACCTTTCGCCATTCAGCCAAAGGAATGGCTTGAAGAAACAGGTGGTGGCGGTGAGCTTCTGGAAAAACCGATTGGCACCGGACCCTACATGGTCGAGGAATGGGTGCGTGGCGACCAGGTCGTTTACAAGCGCTTTGATGACTACTGGGGCGAGCCCGCCTCTGCCGAGACCGCAGTGTTGCGCTGGAATCAAGAAGGTGCGGCGCGCTTGATTGAGCTGCAGTCCGGAAACGTAGATTTCATCACAAACGTTTCTCCTGATGACATGCCTGGCATCGAATCCGATCCGGATTTGCAATTGCTTGCCGTGCCAACGCCAAACATATTCTACATCGGGTTGACCAATAACCATCCGCCATTTGACGACATCCGTGTACGGCAGGCAGTAGCCATGGGCATCGACCGGCAGCGTATCGTTGATACCTTCTATCCGCCTGGATCGGAAGTGGCGTCGCACTTCACACCGTGTTCTATCCCCAATGGTTGCGAGGGCGAAGAATGGTATGAGTTTGATCCAGAGGCTGCTCGAGCGTTACTGGCCGAGGCCGGCTTCCCCGATGGCTTTGAGTCAGCCGTTTATTATCGCGATGTGGTGCGTGACTACTTGCCTGAGGTGCCTTCAGTTGCGGTCGAGATTCAGACTCAGCTCAAAGAAAACTTGAACATCGATGCTGAGGTGGTAGTGATGGAATCCGGCGAGTTCATTGACGAATCACAGGCCGGTAACCTGGATGGTGTGCACATGCTTGGCTGGAGTGCAGACTATCCGCACGTGACCAACTTCCTGGACGCTCACTTCGCGTGCGTCGGCACTCAGTTCGGTGAACCGTATCCGGAAGTGTGCGATACATTGTTGGAGGCTAGCACCATCGCCGATCCGGATGAAGCAGCTCCACTATATGAACAAGCCAATAACGCCATCAAAGAGTTCGTACCAATGGTACCGGTTGCTCACTCGAAGTCTGCCCATGCGGCCCTGGCTTCGCTTGAAGGTGCTTATGTACCGCCATTTGGCGCCATCCAGTTCTACAAGATGGATCCCGGCAAGGATACCTTTGTCGTCATGCAGAACAACGAGCCACTCAGCCTATTCTGTCACGACGAATCTGACGGCGAATCGCTGCGGCCATGCCAGCAAGTTGTTGAGCCATTGCTTGAGTACGCCGATGATTCCGGCGATCTTGTGCCCGAGTTGGCCACATCTTGTGAGTCCGACGAGTCAGGGCTCATTTGGACCTGCTCACTCCGCGAGGGTGTATTGTTCCACGATGGCTCGTCACTGGACGCCAATGACGTGGTGGCATCTTGGGCGGTTGGCTTCGACGCCTCCAATCCGCTCCACGTGGGCAGAGTGGGAACGTTCTTCTACTATGACTATCTCTTCGATGGGCTGATTAACCAGCCTGAAGCTGAGTAATCTTTCATAATGCGACGAGCGCTTTTAGCCGTATGCTTGTCGCACTAAAACTCGGACGCGGGGTGTGTTTTGTCTGAATGGCAATACGCATCCCGCGTCCGTGAACGCTGAAGGTGGTTTCCGGAAAGTAAGAGAGATAACGAATGATACAGTACGGCATCAGACGCTTCGTAGCTGCCATTCCGGTTGTATTAGGGGTCTTGCTGGTCGTGTTCTTTCTGGCCCGAGCAATCCCGGGTGATCCATGTACGTCACTTCTCGGTGAAAAGGCAACGCCTGAGATATGTGCGCAGTTTATCGCAGATAAGGGTCTTGATAGACCTGTACCGATCCAATTCCTGATATACTTGCAAGATGTGGCTCAGGGCGATTTGGGCGAATCACTGCAGTTTGGCCGACCGGTGACCGAAGTTCTAGGCGAACGACTCCCGTTAACTGTCGAACTCAGTCTGATGGCGCTCACGATAGCGATTGTAGTTGCTATTCCTCTTGGCATTCTGGCCGCCGTACGTAGAAATTCCGCGGCAGATGTAGTTACGATGGTTGGCGCGAATATCGGTGTTTCCATGCCAGTATTCTGGCTCGGTCTGATGCTAGCCTTCCTCTTTGCAATTGTGCTCAAAGACACGCCATTCGCCTTACCCCCATCTGGCCGATTGTCGGCTGGTATTTTGCCTGTGCCATTTTATGAAGTCTATGGCTGGGAGATTGGGGAAACTGGCGTGCTATCATTCCTCTTAACATTCATCTCCAACATGTTCATTGTAAACTCGATCTTGACGCTCGACTCGGAAACACTCGTTGATGCCTTTAGACATATGATTCTACCCGCACTGGCCCTAAGCACGATTTCCATGGCCATCATGGCCCGCATGACTCGCAGTAGTATGTTGGAGGTGCTTGGGCAAGATTATGTGCGGACAGCCAAAGCTAAAGGTCTTAGGCAGAATAAGGTCGTCCTTAAACATGCCTTCAGGAATGCCCTAATACCGGTGGTAACTGTTGCCGGTCTTCAGTTGGGGTTAATCCTGAGCGGCGCGGTGTTGACGGAAACGATTTTTGGACTGTCAGGGGTTGGCCGCACCGTATTTCAGGGAATTACGGCTCGCGACTATCCCATTATTCAAGGATTTGTCCTATTCATCGCGGTGGGTTACGTCGCGATTAACTTGCTAGTCGACCTATCCTACGGTTTCCTGGATCCTAGGATAAGGTTGGACTGATATACACTGATTATCATCCATGTCTTCAGTTACAGAATTTCCGGTTGAAGAACTCGACGATGCGCTTGAGGGCAGCATCGGCGACTACAAATCAAATAGTCTCTGGCGTCTCACACTTCGGCGATTATTCAGGCAAAGATCGGCAGTTGTCGGTGGCATAATGATTGCAACACTTATCTTAGTGGCCATTTTCGCTGATTTGATCGCTCCGTATGATCCGCTTGAGGATTTTATCGGTGTAGAGAATGTCGAAAGAAGACAAGGGCCCTGTATCCACTTACTTGGCTGTCCCGAGGATCATCCACAGCATATTATGGGTACGGATGGCAATGTGAGAGATGAATTCAGCAGAGTGATACATGGTACCCGACGTTCACTGCTTGTAGGGTTTGTTACGGTCGGAATCGCCATTGTTTTTGGTTCCATTTTGGGAGCTGTCGCAGGCTACATGGGTGGCTGGGTCGACAACTCGATCATGCGCGT
Source organism: Promineifilaceae bacterium (SeqCode) (assembly GCA_041570685.1). GTDB lineage: Bacteria > Chloroflexota > Anaerolineae > Promineifilales > Promineifilaceae > UBA11865. The sequence continues at coordinate 8,927 of JBFFVR010000006.1, read as the reverse complement.
TCTCGATGTGGTGCTCGCTTTCCCATTCTTGATACTTGCCATTGCCATCGTTCAGGTACTTGGTCCTGGCCTCTACAAAGCGATGTTGGCCATTGCTATTGTTTCGATTCCCGCATACGCTCGCGTTATAAGATCCAGTGTACTCTCCGTTCGCGAGCAGTCTTATGTCGAGGCTTCCCGAGCCCTCGGCGCTAGCAATATCCAAATCCTCAGGGGAAGGATATTGCCCAATGCTTTGCCCCCTCTTATCGTTATCGCAACATTGGGTATCGCTACAGCCATTCTGGAAACAGCTGCTCTATCCTTTTTAGGCCTTGGTGCGCAACCGCCTGAACCGGAATGGGGAGCGATGTTAGGTACTGAACGCCAGCAGTTATTTAGCGCCCCTCATCTGGTATTCTTTCCTGGCATAGCGATCATGATTACTGTACTGGCATTTAATCTTCTTGGCGATGGTTTGCGCGACGCTTTAGACCCCCGCTTGGCTCACGCTGGGGTCAAATCCGAATAGCAATTACTCCCAATATTTTAAGCTAATTGACCAAAACAACGCTGAAGAGCCGCGCGCAATTGTTTGCCCTCGCAACGAGAAATGACCAAAAAATTTAAGACAACCTAGTCCGTCTCCGGTGGCTCCGCTGTTTTCTCAGTATATGGTTCTACCTCAGTCGCCTCGGGTCCCTTGGAGCGTTCTTCCACATCGTATAGCACCCACTGCCCTTCCTGGAGTTCAAGTGGATCCCCAACGGTGCTTGTTTTGTGGAAGAATATATCTTCGCCTCCACCGCGCGAAATAAAACCATAGCCCCGGGATGAATTGTACCACTTCAACGTACCGATGTATTTTCCCGTCTCGGGATCTATCTGAATCATTTCGGGCTCATTGACTTCTCGTACTGGCTTAGAGCTGCTCTCCCTTGTCACGGGCTCTGCCCTGGCCTGATATTCGCTCTGGAGCCCGAGTTCCTTCAAAGATGATGGTTCAATTGGAAGCCCGGCTTTTGCTAATTTTCGTTTCATTTCAACCGTAAATATGAATCTTTTTCCGTCTTCGTCTTCTGCCCAGGTGTCTGCGTAGTTCATGTAGCGAGATCTCCTAACTTCTTACTTGCCAATCCAATAACTTCAATCTTCTTGTCGTGGTTTTATAGGCACCGCGCCTGTGATTCGGTTACGTATACCTAGCTTTATTACGGATCGTGGCTTGATCGGCCGGTTTCCTTTCGTAGTTTTACCCAATTTTACTGATTTAGTCGATTCATTGGCCATAGTGATGACAATATTGGTATCGTCATAACCAATAACTGCGGCAACCACCTCAGCCGAATCTTTGGGCAATCTCACATTGATTACGCCTTGTCCGTAACGACCTTGAACGGGAAAGACTGACATAGGCGAGGCTTTGGCCAGACCATTATCGGTGATGCTCCATAAGAAAGCGTCCTCCTGTGCAACATCCATTGTAACGACGCCATCGGCGACGCCGGACAGCTTTATTCCTTTTACACCACCTGCCGGCAATCCCATCGGACGAACTGATGATTCTGTGAAACGGATGGCTTGGCCTAAAGCAGTAACTAGCACGATTTCATCCTTGCCAGAGGTTAGATTTGCCCAGCCCAACGAATCATCATCGGCGACATTCATCACTGGGAATGGATTGCTAGTAATTCCCGGTAATTCTTCAAGTTTGATTCGTTTAACCATTCCACCAATCGTGCCTAGAAATAGGAATCCCTTTGCCGAAGCAGGAATGACGAGAGCAGAAGAAACAAACTGTCGCCGGGTAAATCCTGTAAGATCGGCCCAGTGCGTTCCATTACCGATCTCCAAGGCCTGGGGCAATTTGTAGACCGGCAAACTGACTGCCTGTCCATCAGCGCCAAACAAATACAAAATATCTTGCGTATTCGCTTGAAGAAGCAATCGAGGCAACTCGGCCGGTTTAGCCTTAATCGTTACCCTTTGCTTACCGGCTGCTCTGGCAATGGTACCCTCTTCGCCAAGCATCACCCAAACGAGCTCATCCGGTAAAAGATCTGTTGCCGTGAGGCTGGCACCATCGCTACTCTCTTCCACGATCTGCGTGCGTCTGATATCATTATACTTCTCTTTAATCGTAAACAATTCTTCTTTCACCGCGAGACGCAACAATTCGGGTTTTTCCAATAATTTTTCAAGGTTACCTATCAATGTTATTTTTTCTTTATACTCATTCTGCAGCTTACGCCGTTCCAACCCGGCAAGTCGCCTCAATCGCATATCCAGAATTGCTATTGCCTGTGCCTCGGTAAGCTTAAAGCCCCTTTGCAGATTATTGCGAGCCGTTTCAACCGTCCTGGACTTCCGGATCACTTCGATAACTTCATCTAAATGATCGAGAGCCTTTAAAAGACCCTCCAATATATGGGCTCTCTCCCGAGCTCGAGCAAGTTCATATTCGCTGCGGCGCCTAATAACCGCCAAACGATGTTCGAGATAAAATTTTAACGACTGCTTCAGTGTAAGAATCCTCGGTTCCCCATTAACTAAAGCCACCATAATGATACTGAAGGTCGACTGCATTGGCGTCAGTCGAAATAGTTTTTCCAGTACCTCTTCTGGTTCCACATTGCGCGTTGTTTCGATGATAATGCGCATGCCGTTGCGATCAGATTCATCTCTTAAATCTGTGAGTCCGTCTACCTTGCCATCTCGATGTAAGTCAGCGATTCTTGAAATTAGATTAGTTTTATTTGTCTGATAGGGTAATTCGGACACGACAATGCGAGATTTATTCCGCTCCATGTGCTCAATGTGTGCCTTGGCCCGAACAATAATCCGACCTCGTCCAGTTGCATAGGCATTTGCTAAAGCGTCAATTTGTCCATCATTTGCCTTGCCCCTGAACCTGAACGCCAATCCGCCAGTTGGGAAATCTGGTCCTTTGATGAATTCCATGAGTTCTGTAATCGTGACATTGTCAAAATCGTCCCAACGTTCGAGTAAATAGCCCAAAGCATCAATCACTTCGCCCAAATTGTGCGGCGGTATGCTTGTTGACATACCAACTGCAATGCCAGATGAACCATTTACCAATAAGTTTGGAATCGCGGCCGGCAATACAGTCGGTTCTTTTAGCGAATCATCAAAGTTTCCAGCAAAATCTATCGTATTCTGAGCAATATCCAGCAGCATATCACGGCCCATGGATGACATTCTGACTTCGGTATAACGCATGGCCGCGGCCGCATCACCATCAATGGAGCCAAAATTTCCCTGCCCATCTACCAGTGGATAACGCATGGAAAAATTTTGCGCCATTCTCACCATGGCATCATAGACTGATTGATCCCCATGAGGATGATACTTTCCCAACACTTCGCCCACAACCCGGGCAGATTTCTTGTAGGCACGATCTGGATTAAGACCCATATCATGCATAGCAAAAAGAATCCTTCGTTGAACCGGTTTTAGGCCGTCTCTTGCATCTGGTAACGCTCTAGCGACAATAACACTCATCGCGTAACTCAGGTAAGAGTCACGCATTTCTGTATCGATACTTACTTGTTTAACCAGGCCAATCTCAGTTGCCATCCGACCTTCCAAATACGACCCCACTGCAGGCGTGGTTAGTCGTCCTCCAAGATACACATACAGATAGAACGGGTATTCTAATAATCAGCTAAATATAGGCGAATAATCGGGGACTGTCAAACGTAAATTTGGCTCCCTAAAAATAGAAAATGAACAGAGTTTTCTGCCTCAAAATGTTACTTGTCTACCAAGAATCGGGCGATTCAATGAGGATGTCCTCGCCTTCAATTCTTACTTCGTATGTTGGCACGGGTACTACTGCTGGCATCGTTAGGGCGCTGCCATCACGAATGTCAAATAGCGCACCATGTCTTGGACATTCGATTTTGTGACCCTCTAGTTTGCCCTCAGCAACAGGTCCCCCATCATGGGTGCATACATCCTCAATACAGAATATTTCTCCCCCGATATTAAAAACGGCAACTGTAACTTCTTCAAAATCGATTAGTTTTCTTTCACCTGATGGCAATTCAACCAATGTTGCTACTTTGACGAATTCAGTCATCATCTGACTTCCGCAATTCGTCAGGATCTGGCATGCCGTAAGCTCCAGCTTTTAAGACTTTCAACGAAAGTAATGCACATTTGATTCGTGTCATGCTTAATTGGATGCCCAATAGATCCAGAAGCTCTTCTTTCGAAAATTCCTTAATTTCGTCGAGTGTTTTCCCTTTGATCTCTTCCGTGAGAAGAGATGCTGAAGCCTGGCTGATTGCACAACCCTGGCCCTGCCACATGACATCAATGACTCGATTACTATCATCCAACTTAACCGAAATTTCGATGACATCTCCACATAGCGGATTATCCTCCTCATAGACAAAATCGGCCGGATCAAGCCGCCCAAAGTTGAGTGGATTATCATAAAGATCGATTATTTGTTCCCGATAGATACTATCTTCCATTTTTGACTTACCCGAAACAGCAAATTAATAAATCTAACCAATAGCAACCAACGTTATTTGTTCGCACGCCTTACATGGTTCTGGCACCTGGACTAACGACGAAATACTTTTCCCACGCGATGGAGTCCAGCCACCAGCTGATCGATTTCTTCGGTATTAGTATATAGATAAAAACTCGCCCTAGCACTCGCTGGCAATTTCATTCTTTGATGTAAAGGCATCGCACAATGATGTCCAGCTCTAATAGCAATTCCATATTGGTCCAATACTTGTGATATATCATGCGGGTGTATTCCATCGAGCGTGAAGGCTACAACCCCACCACGCTGGGCCACGGGAGGTCCTAAGAATCGAATGCCCTTTATCTCACTCATCGCCTCCAGGGCATAGCCGGTGATGAACTGCTCATGAGCATGTATTTGCTCCATTCCAACATCACTTAAATAATCTACCGCGGCACCAAGACCAATCCCTTCGGCGATACTTGGCGTCCCAGCTTCAAATTTCCAGGGCAGGTCATTCCAGCTTGAGCCATCTATCGTGACGCGGCGAATCATGTCGCCCCCACCCAAAAATGGCGGCATCTCTTCGAGCAGATGGCGTTTACCGTATAATATGCCGATGCCGGTGGGGCCACACATTTTATGGCCAGAAAATGCCAAAAAGTCGCAGTCGAGGTCTGATATATCAACTGAAAGATGAGGAACGCTTTGGGCTGCGTCAACGAGGGTAATGGCACCGACAGCATGAGCAGCAGCAATCAATTTCTTGGTTGGATTCACCGTGCCGAATACATTGGACATTGCGGAGAAAGCAAAGATTTTTGTTCGCTCAGTTAACAGATTTTCGAGATTCGATATATCCAGCAAGCCATCACCAGTGAAGGGAACGTAGCGTATCGTCACCCCCTTTTCCTCAGCAAGAAGCTGCCACGGAACAATATTTGAATGATGTTCCATCTCAGTAAGCAGGATCTCATCTCCCGCCTCGATATTTGCCCTTCCCCAAGTTTGGGCCACCAAATTTATCGCTTCAGTCGTGTTACGTACGAATATTATTGATGAAGTATCCTTCGCTCCAATAAAATCCGCTATTCGCTTTCGGGCTCCTTCATAGGCTGCCGTGGCTTCTTCGCTGAGTCGATGAATCCCCCTATGCACATTAGCATTGTACTTGCGATAATAGTCATTCATCGAATCGATTACTATCGCCGGTTTTTGTGACGTGGCTGCGTTATCTAGATAAATTAAGGGAATTCCTGGATGGGCTTCCTCTTGCAATACTGGGAAATCGCTTTGGATTCTTTTTGCATCAATCATTTTTTTCGCCGTTTAGATATTTTCCTGGATGTTTATGTAAGTGGCAACTGCGCTTATTTAATCCAAATCAGAAAAGGCACGATTAATCGTGCCTCCTCAATTCACCATGCCATTCAGAAAATTCCCGAGAAATTTCTACAACTTTATTCTCAATAGTCCTAGCTCTAACGGACTATCATCCAACCTTTTGCAAAATTCGAGCCGCAATGCGATCCCTAACACCATCTATTGGGATTCTTTTCATGACTGGAGCGAAAAAACCTTCAACGACCATTCTCACAGCTTGTTCTCGCGGGATACCTCGACTCATCAGATAGAATATTTCCATCTCGTCTAATTGACCTATCGTCGAAGCATGCGTACAGCGAACATCATCTGCTTCGATTTCCAGTCCCGGTATAGAATCAGCTCTGGCGGTTCTTTCCAGCAATAGATTTCGGTTCGCTTGAAATCCATCAATCCGCTGAGAGTCAGGCAAAGCTTTAATCATCCCCTGCCATACAGATCTGGATTTGTCCTTCAAGGCACCTTTGTATAACAGGTCGCTAACGCTGTCAGGGGCGTTATGATTCTGCTGGGTGTCAAGGTCAAAGTGCTGACGGCGATCGGCAAAGAAAAGTCCAGACATTCGGGCCCAGGATCCAGCTCCATCTAGATCAACGGTTTGGAAAGCCTTGACCAATCTCGTACCCATCACGCTCAAGACCCAATCGAGTCTGGCGTCACGTCCAATCCGAGCCCGTTCATGACTCACTTGCCATACATTTGAGTCAAAATCCTGTAAAGATACATAAGTCAGGCTAGCTTGATCACCAACAATTAGTTCCACTATGCCATTATGAAACGACTGACCTTTGCCAGTCTGAGAAGCGTATTCATCGATTAATTGGGCCTCCGCACCATCCTCCAAAACAATTAAAGTATGGGTAAAAGTCTTACCGTCCGCTGACCATAATGCGCTGTGGAGAGGCGCAGCTGCTTGGACATTTTTGGGAACACAGAGAAAGGTTCCTCCTTTCCAAAAAGCGCCATGCAAGGCAGCAAATTTTCCAGCCGAATACTTAACGGCTTGGGTCATAAAGTATTTTTTTACTAACTCAGGATGTTCTTTTACTGCTGTGGCCATATCACAGAATATGACGCCTTGATCGATAAGATCTTGGCTAAGTTCATATTTTTTATTATGGCCGTCTACCTGCACCAAAATACCCCCAGCGTCATCCTCAGTAAGCTTTTCCCCAAGATAAGAGGGAATCGTCACATTCATCGAATGTCCGTTAAGACTAGGGCCAATTTCCTCGAGGTTAAATCGCCGGAGATCGGTTCTTCTCCATGGTTCGTCATTGGTCGTTGGCATCGGCATCGAATCAAAGTAATTCCAAGCCTCGAGTCTAAAATTTAACATCCATTCAGGCTCGTCGAGTGATGATGATAATTGTTTTACTTCATCACGAGTAAAGGTCTTCATAGTTATCCTCAAAGAGAAAGGCCAGCGTTACTGGCCCTTGTCGATCATTAAAAAGATAGTAGCATTTACTTGATTAATAACGCGGCGCCAAAAAGCGGCAGCCAGAAATCCACTAGCTAGCCTATCGAACCTTCCATTTGTAACTGGATCAAGCGGTTCATTTCAACGGCATATTCCATGGGGAGTTCTTTCACTAAAGGTTCAATAAAACCGTTGACTATCATCGTGCTGGCCATTTCTTCATTAAGGCCACGGCTCATCATATAGAATAGCTGTTCCTCACCTATCTTACTGACAGATGCCTCATGACCGATGGTAACATCCTGTTCATCTATCTCAATGTAGGGGTAAGTGTCTGAACGGCTCTTATCATCGAGCAACAAGGCATCACAAACAACATTAGATTTTGAGCCGTGCGCACCCTCATGCACTTTCAAGAGACCACGATACGAAGCACGTCCCCCTGATTTACTAAGGGATTTAGAAATAATGCGACTAGTTGTTTTAGGAGCTACATGTACAACCTTGCCTCCGGCATCCTGGTGTTGCCCATCACCGGCAAAGGCGATGGAAAGGATCTCGCCGTGGGCACCTGGTTCCATAAGATAAACGGCCGGGTATTTCATGGTAACTTTCGAGCCTAAGTTGCCATCTACCCACTCCATAGTCGCATTTTCATAAGCCATGGCTCGTTTCGTCACCAAATTATAAACATTATTTGACCAATTCTGGATGGTCGTGTAACGACACCGGCCACCTTTCTTCACAACGATTTCTACCACAGCTGAATGCAAAGAATCAGAAGAATACACTGGTGCCGTACAACCTTCGACATAATGACAATAAGCGCCCTCGTCTATAACAATGAGCGTTCGCTCAAATTGGCCAACATTCTTTGCATTGATACGAAAATAGGCTTGCAATGGCATTTCAACATGAACATTCGGCGGAACATAGATGAAACTTCCGCCTGACCAGACTGACGTATTAAGGGCTGCAAACTTATTGTCATTGTGGGGAATTATCGTTCCAAAGTGCTCCTTGACAATTTCCGGATACTGCGCCAGCGCATCGTCCATTCCCAAAAAGATGACGCCCTGTTTCTCCAATTCTTCTTTCATCTTGTGATAGACAACCTCAGATTCATACTGAGCAGCGACACCAGATAGAAATTTCTGTTCCGCTTCCGGGATTCCCAACTTATTAAATGTGTCCAATATATATGGCGGAATATCTTCCCAATCATCGCCTTGGCGATCCGAAGGTTTAATATAGTAGTAGATATTGTCAAAATCGATATCTGAAATATCAGCGCCCCAATTTGGCATCGGTCTTTCTAGGAAATGATAGTAAGCTTTTAGGCGATATTCCAGCATCCATTCCGGCTCGTCCTTCATTTTCGACATATGCCGAATGAGTTCCTCGTTTAAACCTTTCTCAGCCTTATATACGTAGTCTTCGGTGTCAGAAAAGCCGTATTTTTCGGCATATTGCACATTTACCCCGGAAACTATTTCTTTTTCAGCATGTTCACGGTCGATTGCGGTTGACATTATTTGACCTCCATATCAGATCCGTGCCGCTCCCGTAGCCAATCGTAACCTTGGTCTTCCAAAGCCAAGGCTAGTTCTGGCCCGCCACTTTCTACCACTCTTCCGT
>JBFFVR010000005.1:0-18601 GCA_041570685.1 Promineifilaceae bacterium (SeqCode) | reverse complement strand
GGTTCCCAAACCGTGGTTGCCAGCAGATTGCCGGCCATATCTCCTCCATGAGCACCAGCATTGCCAACTACTGCACCACCAACCGTCCCCGGTACACTTACTGCCCATTCTAGTCCACCCAAACCCTTCGCGATGCATTGGCGGGCCAGGGAAGATAGATTGGCACCCGATTCCACTGTGCAGACAACATTAAATCCTGTATGTCGAAAATGGACCTCTTTCGCCTTATTAAGGATGACAAGTCCCTTAATTCCGTGATCGGATACAAGAATGTTTGAACCACCACCGATGACGATATAAGGTAAGTGTTGAACGTAGGCCATCTCAACGGCCGTCTGAAGTTCAGTGGCATTGCGAACCGTCAGTAACATCTCTGCTGGACCGCCCACTCTGGCAGATGTAAAGCGATCCATCGGTTCGTTCACCTTGAATTCATCAGCGAAAACTTCCCGAAATCTCATTTGTATTGCTTCTCGAACTGTTGTATCCAGATCCATCTTCTGTTAAACCCTTTGATTTTTTGGAAATTCGGTAACTGCCAGGCAATAGTCAATGAAGACGCTTGCGTGAAGTATTTGATTATAGTTTTTTAGTCATCAACCAATTCACTGCCATGAATTCGCCTCATTAAGGCTGCCAAGATGATCTGTCCAACCTGATTACCATCACCGGCGGTCAAGGTTATGACGATATCTCCAGGCTTAATGCGATCAAGAATAAATTCGGCTGCCCCTTCAATTCCAGCTACATACTGGGCGTTCGGATGATTCATCCTCTTTAACACATCCGTGGTGTTAACTGCAGGAGTGGCAGGCTCCCGGCTGCGATAAATATCTAAGGCGACAACTCGATCAGCATCGATAAATGATGAAGCAAATTCATCTATAAGTTTTTCCGTTCGACTAAAGGTGTGCGGTTGCCAGACAGCCCAGATACGTCTGCCCGAAAATCTTTGCCGGGCAGCTGCTAACGTAACCTTGATCTCAGTTGGATGATGGGCGTAATCATCCACAATCGTCACATCACCTACTTCGCCAACGATTTGAAAGCGGCGTCCGATGCCGCCAAACTCCGCCAGAGCTTTTCGTATAATTGGGAAATCGATATCCAAAGCCGAAGCAACCACGATAGCCGCCAGTGCATTACGAACATTATGAACGCCGGGCACTCGCAATCTGATAAGCCCTTCGAATTCAGACCCGTTTTCCACCAAAAAATCAGTGCCTCCCAGTTGATTTAGACGCGACTCAACTGCTTGCCAGTTAGCATCCTTGATCCCATATCGATCTATTCCGATACTCGTTGCATGATAATTATCGGCTAGCTCTCGAGCGCCAAGATCGTCATTACAAACGACCAAGCGTCCATTCTTGGGAAGCTGTTCTAGAAACGAAGTAAATGCATCGATATATTCAATTTTTGTCTTAAACATGTCAGGGTGGTCGTATTCTACGTTTGTCACCACTGCTATCTTCGGCTTCAGCCCCAGAAACATGTGATCATATTCATCGGCTTCGATCAGAAAATAATTACTGCCTCCAGCTCGTCCGTTTGCACCAATTGAGGGTAAGACGCCGCCGACTATAATTGTTGGATCCAATTTGGCCTCGAGCATTATTTGGGCGATCATTCCGGTAGTCGTTGTCTTTCCATGAGACCCAGCCACGGCAATTCCAAAGGTATCTTTCATCAAGATTCCCAAAAATTCGGCCCGTTTCATCACTGGGATACCTGCTGAGTGAGCAGCACGGACTTCTGGATTTCCTTCAGGTATTGCCGAAGAGATTAATACCAAATCCGCATTGGTAATTTGATTTGCATCATGGCCAACGAATACTTTTGCCCCAGCCCGGATGAGGGACTGAGCGAGTTCGTTATCTTGTTGGTCTGAACCAGTCACCTCATATTCCCAACCCAAGAGAACATATGCGATAGCCGATAACCCAGATCCACCAACGCCTACCAGATGAATATGCATACCTGGTTCTAATTTGAAATCAGATACATTCTCTTGTGTCACAGAAATTGCCATCGGTGTCTAAATCAAGTTGCAAACTACGATAAATAGAAGTCTCAGACCAAGGCGATGATAACGATAAAGAAAGTCACAAAGAATAGGATTAACCACATGGTTGGACTTAAAATACCCTGTGGTAAATATTGAGTAGCAGCGAACGCGGCAGTTTCAGCAGCCGGGCGTAAGATGATGTCAGGGTCAAATGGATATGGTACGCCAGCTGGAATTTGTTCATATCCGTCAGGGATAGGTAGATACTCTAAGAATCCCCATAGCCCACCTATAACAACATAACCGTTAATGAAGCCGACAATTAGACCCACGATTCGGCGCTCAAGTCCTGAACGAAGCCGGTCGCCTAGTCGCCCTGCGGCAGCTTGTAAAGCAAGTCGAGCTACTACCTGATAGCTGAAGAAAGCAACGATAATCAGAAAGCCTACCTGAAGAAATACTTGAGCTCGACGCACATCCTGTAATTGCTCTGGTGTCGAACCTTCTTGAGGAACGAAGCCTATAAAACTAACGACATCAAAGGCAAACATTTGCAAAAGTGCCATGGCGGCGACTAATCCGGATAATGTGATTACTTCCTTTTGCCAGCCGCGCAAATAGCCGATCATGGCGAACAAACCCATTAACAATGAAAAAAGTAGAAAAAGGTTGATCATGATTCAACTCTCTTTGCTAGGCCAAGCAGTAATCGGGCCACATTTTCAGCGGCATTTGGGACGTCAAGGCGCTTGGCAGCCTCTGACATTTCAGCCAATTTAGTTTGATCTGTTAAGATGTTCGTGACTGTTGGTAGTAATAAAGCAGGCAATTCTTCATCATTAACTCGAATAGCTGCCGCGTTTGAGACCAGATAATCAGCATTCACTTTTTGATATCGCCAGGCATAGGGATACGGAACCAATATTGCTGGGATGCCAAAAGTTGGACATTCTCCAAGCATACTGGCGCCTGCCCTAGCAAGGACTAAGTCGGCACCTCGGTATGCCGCTCCCATCAGTTCATGTAGATAAGGAAAAGCTCTATAATAACGCTTTTCCTCTTCCGCCAAAGAAGATCTGTTGCCCTCGACTTCCAACCAATCAAGCTCACCGCTAATATGTATAATCTGGAACTTCTTCAGAAGCGCAGACAAATCAGCTATTAGCGCCCGATTTATGCTTCTGGCTCCTCGGCTACCGCCGAATACAAACAGCGTTTGCCTATCAACGCCAAGATCAAATTGGGCCAGGGCGTTTTCACGACTCAGTTCCGCGCTTGCCCGAAATTCTGATCTTACTGGATAGCCGGTCACGACAGCTTTTCCCCTCGGAAAGAAATCCAGAGATGGACTGGCAGTGCAAGCCACTTTTTTGGCAAAACGACTAAGAGACTTAATCGCCCGACCTGGTTCAATATCCGGGAGATAAATGGCGATTGGTTTGCGTTTTAGTCGTGCAATAGTTGCCACCGGACCATTAACATATCCTCCGGTCAATAGCAAAGTATCTGGTTGGAATTGTTCCATTAGCCTGTTAACTTTTCCTAAACTTTTCGTTAGCTTAGCCATATTTTTCATTCGGGCTTGAATGGGAACACCAACGATTGCACCACCATCAATAGTTTCTAGTGCCAGGCCTACCTTTGGCACCAGCTGTTCTTCAATTTCGCCCTTCGTGCCTATCCACAGGAAGTCGGTATTTAATAACCCCATCTGCGTTAAGCTATTAACGACGGCTAGAGCCGGATATATGTGTCCGCCCGTTCCGCCGCCGCATATCAAGACTTTCACGTAATGTTTCTCGAATAGGTTTCCAACGTTGCACCTTCACGTTCATGTTCGCATCTCGCGAAATGCTTAGAAGAATGCCTACTGCAATCATCGAACTAACTAAGGATGAACCGCCATAGCTCAAAAATGGAAATGGCATGCCAGTGAAAGGCATCACTGCGGTAATGACGGCCATGTTGATTACAGACTGGATAATGAGCCAAGTTGTTAAGCCAACCGCCAGTAAGAATCCATAACTATCCCGAGCACCAAAGGCTGTTCGCACGCCTCTCCAGGCTAGCAGAGCCAACAATCCAATTACCAACATGCATCCAAATAAACCGAGTTCCTCACCCAGGATGGCAAAAACACCGTCGGTGTGAGCTGCAGGTAAAGGGCCGAACTTCTGAGTGCCTTGCCCTAATCCAACACCAAACCACCCACCTGTGCCAAGTGCAACCACTGACTGTTGTACTTGCCAGCCGGCTTGCAGAGGATCCTGCAAGGCAACCTTAAATGACTCAATACGAGCAGCCGCATGGGGTAACGTCGTGACTAGGAAGAGAAATACGCCACCTCCTATTAAACCTGCGATGGCAAACTGCTTTAGATCAGCTCCCGCAATAAAGAAGAGCGTGAAAGCCACTATGGCAATTAATCCCGATGTCCCCAGGTCTGGCTGCAATACTATCAAACCACACACAATCCCAGTGATAACCGAAAAGGGGACCAAACCATAAGTAAGATTTTTTATCCGGTCTCCTTTTGATGACAACCAGTGGGCGATATAAAGTAATGTCGCTAGCTTTGCGATTTCCGAAGGCTGTATCGAGCCGGAAAAAAGTCCTCGGCGGGCACCCAGAATGCGTTCACCAAAAAGCAGTACAACAACCAACAATAACAAGGTCACGAGAAGCACTGGCACTGATACTTTTCGCAGTAGATGGTAGTCAAATCGCAAGGCGACAATGGAGAATACTAAGCCCAAGCCTAATGCACGAAGCTGGGAATTGAAAAAGTGGGAAGCATCGCCATGCCATAACAATCCAATGTCAAAGGTCGTGCTATAAACCATGAGCATACCAATGATAATGAGTCCAACGGTCGCAAGTAACAGCCAGTAATCGATCAAGAAAAATTGACCGGCGCGAATTTGATTTCTGTTCTTCCTTATAACATTTAATGTCGTCATAGCTACTCCAGATGAAGCTTACTGATCTGGTCAGCATGCCTAATTGATCATGAATCCGGTGAGTTCGTCGCTTCAAGAACGAGTTTGCGAAAGGCCCGCCCTCTCTCATCAAAATCGGTATAGGAATCGAAGCTAGTTCCGCCAGGGGCTAGTAATACGATATCGCCTGGCTTTGCCAGATCAGCAGCGACTTGAACTGCCTCTGAGAGCTGCGAAACTTTTATTATTGCTGGTCGTGCGGCTTCTGGCTTTAATCTACTTTGCAGCTGCTCCGTTAATTTATCGGCAAGTTCACCAAATAGAATGATGGTTTCGACTCGTTCAACAACCTTTTTAGCCCATTGGTCCCAGAACATATCCTTATCCCGACCACCCGCCAGCAGAATGATTGGCTCGGTAAATGAATCGATAGCTGCCAGTGCCCGCTCTGGAGCAGTTGCTATTGAATCGTTGATGTATTGGACTTCATTTACCGTTGTTACCAACTCCAATCGGTGTTCAACACCTGAAAAATTTCTGATTGCCCGATCCATCGCCTCAGTGCTAATTCCCACTGAATCAGCCAGAACGGTCGAAGCGAGCACATTTAAGATGTTATGCTTACCTCGCAAAGGAATTAGATCCAAATCACATACCGTCCAGGCATTCTTATTGTCAGAAAGCCATATTTTCCCTTGGCGAATGAAAGCACCATCTTCAACTTCGATATGTAAGCTAAATTGGCGGAGCCGTCCGCGGACAACAGCCCTTAGCGCTTTAGCCCCCAGATCATCGGCCGAAATGACAGCGATATCGCTTTCTTTTTGATAGCGCAATATATTGCTTTTGGCCTCGCTGTAAGCTTTCATCGTTTGGTGTCTGTCTAAATGATTGGGCGTAATGTTCAAGACAGCCGCCACTGGTGGACTCTGTTGCCACAGTTCCAATTGGAAGCTCGATAGTTCTTGGACTACTATGTCTTCCGTTTGGATGTACTCTAGTTCGCTTATAAGCGGCCGGCCGATATTTCCACCAATCCATGTGTTGCATCCAGATTCAAGGGCCATAGCACCCGTTAAAGCCGTTGTGGTAGTCTTCCCTGCTGATCCGGTTATGCCTATTACCGTTCCAGGCGTGCGCTTCATAAACTCCGCTGAATCGTTGGTTATTTGGATGCCACGCTTTCTGGCTTCGCGAACCAAGGGTATATCGCTACTGACCCCGCCGCTCAGGGCCAAAATGTCAGTTCCGTCTAATAGGCTTTCTGGATGTCGTCCCAAAACCGTTTTGATCTCCAAGTCGGATATTTCACTTAGAGAAGATGCTAACTCTTCCTTTTGTCGGATATCCGAAACGATAACGCGAGCACCAACTTTCGCGGCAAAACGAGCCAAAGATATGCCTTGGCGGGCGAGTCCAAGAATTACGATCTGTTTACCGGTCAATTCGTCATTCATTCGCTATATGCCGCGAGTCATAGAAACTATATGAGTGCGAGAGCAATACCTACCATTGCTCCCAAAATACCGAGAAGCCACCAGCGTTGTACAATTTGTGTCTCACTCCAACCGACAATTACGAAATGGTTGTGCAAGGGCGCCATCTTGAATGGTCGAATATCACGTCCTATGAACCGGCGAGACAAAACAGCAGAACCGACCTGGATAATGGTGGATAGGGTGGTAGCAACAGGAACGAGTGCGATCATGGGCAGTATCAACCACTGATTGGTGAGTAACGCCACCACGCCTAATGCACCACCTAGGGCCTGAGAGCCAACATCGCCCATAAACATTTGAGCAGGATGGGCGTTGTACCAGAGAAATGCAAAACAAGCCCCAACAACGATGAAAGAGAACGTAACTAAAAAATCCTGGTCTTGGAGCAGTGCGATGATCCCATAGGCAGCAAAAGCTGTCGCCGCGATAATACCCGCCAATCCATCGAGCCCATCCGTCAAATTAATTGAATTAGCTGAGGCCACAATAATAAAGACCGCGATTGGCAAATACCAAACACCAATATCAATGAGAACAGGAATGGTTGGTACGGCCATCCACCCTTGCCCGTCATTGACCCGCCAGTAAATAAGTGCTG
The DNA here is from genome assembly GCA_041570685.1 of Promineifilaceae bacterium (SeqCode). GTDB lineage: Bacteria > Chloroflexota > Anaerolineae > Promineifilales > Promineifilaceae > UBA11865. The sequence goes on along the minus strand of JBFFVR010000005.1, from coordinate 11,557 downwards.
CTGCAATCAAAGCGATTATCAGCTGATACCAAATCTTGTATCGTGCTAACATGCCAACGCCAGGCCTCTGCCGAAATCCTTGAATATCATCAATTCCCCCTAGGATCGCGTAGGCAATCAATACACCCAGAGGGATGACAATACTTTCTGCTATTTCCAGGTCTCGCACGATTTGCACGGTGTTCACTAAAACAGTTATTAGAACCACCCACCCTACGATGAGTATTCCGCCCATGGCAGGTGTCCCCATTTTGCTCAAATGAGTTTTCGGGCCTTCAATGCGAATCTGTTTGCCCAACCTGAGCCGGCGCATTACTTCAATGAGCGGGCTACCCCAGATGACAGCCAATAGAAAGGTTACACCTCCTAGAGTTAGTGCAAAAGCCATTAGCCTTCCCCTAGAGCGGATACAATGTAGTCGAGACCAACACCCCGTGAAGCCTTCACGAGTATCACGTCTGCTGGTTCAATAATTTTTTCCAAGATAGGGACGGCTTCTTCAGCGGTTGGAGTGATAAAAACTCTCTCGTCTGGCATGCCAACAGCTAAAGCTTCCTCGGCGATCAATTCTCCTCTCGGACCGACAGTTATCAATAGATGAGCGACGTCCCGAGCACGCCGACCGACAATTCGATGAGATGTTTCTTCGACCGGTCCTAACTCCAGCATATCTCCAAGGACAGCCAAACGTCTCCCATCAAGGTCGGAGAGAAGATTTAGCGCAGCAACGGCCGACTCCGGGCTTGAGTTATATGTATCGTCAAGGATTACTGAGTTTTTGGGTCCGGGGACTGCAACCAACCGTAGCTGAGCGCTCAAGCCTCTTAATCCCCGGATGATCTCATCCCAAGCGAGACCTTCAACAAGACCAACAGCAGCGGCTCGTAAAGCTGTATGCACACTATGGCGACCTAGTAAAGGCACCTGGAGGCTTAGATGATCATCTCCATAGTGCAATGTAAAATGCATTCCATCTAAGCCCATGGAATTGATATTATCTGCCCAGAGATCTGCCGTATGGTCAAGGCCGTAGGTGAAAATGTCTGCCTCTGTATGATCGGCCATCGCCATGACCAAAGGATCGTCTTTATTCAAAATAGCAACCCCTTCAGGTCCGGCGGGCAGTTCTTCAACTAACTCTTGTTTCGCTTGGGCAATCGCTTCGATAGAACCCAACCACTCCATATGAACGGAACCGACGATGGTGACAACACCTACATGGGGATGAGCTAGGTCACAGAGAGCACGAATCTCCCCTGACGTATACATTCCCATTTCAAGGACCGCTATTTGGTGCCATGGACGAAGACTTAAGAGGGTCAGGGGAAGTCCGATCTCGTTATTGTAGTTTCCCTCCGATTTTAGAGTTTGATAACGCTGTGAGAGCACAGCATGGGTCAATTCTTTGGTTGTTGTTTTTCCTACGCTCCCGGTGATGCCTATTACTCTTACTTCGGGAAATCGCTCTCGCCATTTTGCACCTAAGAGTTGCAGCGATTCCTGTACATTATTTACCAATATACAAATTGGAAATGTTATGCGATCGGCGAAGGGGGGTGCTTTTTTTCGAGCATCTAAAGTTCGAAAAGCACCATTGATTGGACGATCAATCAGAGCAGCAAAAGCGCCACGTTCAAACGCATCGCCAACAAAACTGTGGCCGTCGACATGATCCCCCGCAAATGCAATGAAAAGGCTACCCGGCATAACTAGACGGCTATCAATCACGACTGAAGAGATTGTTGACTCATCTCCAGTCGATCTTTGTCCCGTCAATGTTTCTAAAACAAAACCCAAAGTAAACATTTGTCAGCTAGTTCAGTTGCCTCTTACCGTCATAATGTCTCGCTGCAATCGCACACTATCTGGCGGAATATCAAGCAATGCCACCAGATCAGTAGCTAATTCGGCGAAAGCAGGAGCGGCCGTTGTAGAGCCCCATGGCGAAACTCGGGGCCGGTCAAGTTTTATGAGAACTACGATTTCAGGCGCATCGGCTGGTAACCAACCAATAAATGAGGCTATCGTATCCGAGGGATGATAGATGCCTCCCTCGGGAATCTGAGCCGTACCGGTTTTTCCAGCAACCGTATATCCCTCCACTTGAGCCCCAAATACTTCGGTGCGAACGGCGTTAATGGCCATGGCCGTCAATTGGTCTGCCGTTTGTTCCGATATCGGCCGGCTAAGAACTGTGGGCTCGTGTTCAAATACTTGACCGTCATAGTGAATTTCTTGAACCAGGTACGGTTGCATCAGATACCCATCATTAGCCAAAGCTGATACAGCTGAGACCATTTGTAAGGGTGTAGTGGCTAATCCCTGACCAAATGCATTCGTTCCCAAGCTCGTTTCTGTCCAGAGCGATGAACCCGGTAGTGGCATTTGGCCACTTGCTTCAGACATCAAGTCAATGCCCGTGGGACGTCCAAAACCAAAGCGTTGATAATAGCTATAAAATGTATCAGGACCCATCCAAGAGGCGATGGTGGCCGCCCCAACATTCAAAGAATTGGCCAATAAACCCGTCATGTCCGTTACGCCGCGGGCACTACGATCCCAGTTATACAATGGATAACCACCCATCATAATGACTCCGGTATCATTGTAGGTAGTTTGGGGAGAAACCGTACCTGAATCGAGGGCTGCTGACATGGTGATCAGTTTCATCACTGATCCGGGTTCATACTGCTGGCTAACTGCAGGATTTAGTAGGCTGGTTTCATCGGCATTATAAAAATCATACGGCGAGTAGCATGGCTTGTTAGCCATCGCCAAGATAGCCCCGGTTCGAGGATCCATAACGACAATCGTCCCGCTTTGGGCCTGATATTCGGCTAAAGATTGAATTAAGTGCTGCTCTACCGCATGCTGCACCGTCCGGTCAAGTGTCAATACAAGATCAGCACCTTCACGAGCTATTACACTCTCTTGTTTTGTCAATGGAGAGATATTAATTGTGGCGCTCGCAGCTTCACCGGCCAGTTCAGTTTGATAGTATCCTTCAAGACCAGCCCCGCCTACGCCATCAAAATCCACATAACCAAGAATGTGACACATAAGATTATCCTGCGGATAAATTCGACGTGGTAGTGGATCAAGCTGAATATCATCCAGGAAAGGTAATTCGCGAATTGCTTCGGCTGACTCGGGAGAGATTCGTCCAGCTAATAGTTCATATGGAGAAGGAGAATTAAGTTTGAGGAGTAAATCTCTCCTTGGTATCTGCAAAATCGGCGCCAAGGCCGTCGCCATTTCTTCGGCGTTAGTTATTAATGAGGGTGAGACACCAACTTGATAGTCATTTCCGTTGCCAGCTAAAACTCCCATATTCCGATCATAAATCACGCCTCGATTAGGGCGAGCGACGATATTCTGGGTATGTATTGTTCGACCCAACTCAGCTAGTTCTTCATCACGAACAATCTGGAAGGAGATGAGACGATAAATGATCACCAAAGTAACAATAATAAGAAGGCCAATGACGATCAATAGCCGGCGTTGCTGACTAACGCTCATCGTGATTCACCTTGCTCCAGGGCACCAATGCTAGATTGAATGGTAATCCACAAGGCATCACGTATAGATTCAACAGGTTCCGGTTCAACCACTGTTTCTGGTTCGATTTTGCTTGTATTGTTGACTGGAACTCCAGGAATAATCATATAATCGACATCTGCAGGGTCGGAGCGAATAAAGCCTAGCCGCAAGGCTTCCTCCTGTAATCGATCAAGAGATTGGGCCTCTGCGATCTCGCGTTCCAAGTCAGCGCTAATTCGCTTTACCTCATCTAGTTCGTATTGCAATTCCTGCACTTCACGCCCTACGCTTGCTATTTGGCTAGCCTGATAAAGGTAGATGGCTCCAACTAAGGCCGCCAAAATCATAATGATACCCCAAGTCAAAAATGCTTGGGCCTCCGAGAGCCTCAGCAATGATCTTCTTTTATCAGTTCTTGACTTGTTTGATTGACGGGCCGCGTAGGCACTCACGGTTATCCTCCTGCCACTCGCTCGGCAACTCGCAGCTTTGCGCTACGGCTTCTTGGGTTACTTTCGACCTCTTTATCCGTTGGCTTTACCACTTTACGAGTGACCGCCCGAAGAAGCGGTTCGGCATCACAGGTGCAAATTGGTTGCTCCGGTGGACAAGTACATTCTTGACTTTTTCGTCGAATAAATTGTTTCACAATTCTGTCCTCAAGAGAGTGAAAACTGATGACGGCTAGGCGGCCATTTGGCTTCAAGAGATCGATGCTCGCATCTAGCCCCGTCTCCAGAGACGTCAGTTCTTCGTTAACGGCGATCCGTAAAGCCTGAAAAACCTGTGTTGCCGGATGAATTTTTCGGCTTCTACGCTGTTCGCGCCGCCGCTTGTCGCCTCGCGTTTGATACCAGCCGATTTCTTGAACCACAAGGTCTGCTAGCTCCTTCGTGGTGTCGAAAGGGCGACTCCGGCTAATTGCCTTGGCAATCTTGCGGCTGCTTCGGACTTCGCCAAATCGCCAGAGAAGGTCAGCTAGGTCAGATTCCCCAAGCGTGTTAACCAAGTCAGCAGCTGTGGGTCCCCGGGAAGGGTCAAATCGCATATCCAGAGAGTCCTCAAATCTGAAGCTAAAACCACGACCTTTGGCATCCATCTGTCGAGAGGATAAGCCCAAATCAAGAAGAATCCCGTCAACTTGACCAAAACCATATTCCGGTGCCACCGCCCCCATATCGGCATAATTTGCTTGGATAATTACAACTCGGGGATCATATTTCCTTAATTGCTTGCTAGCATATATAATGGCCTCTGGATCACGATCGAAGGCGAGAAGACGACCATCGGGGGAAGATGCCTCGAGTAATCCCTCGGCATGGCCAGCGCCTCCAACCGTCCCGTCGATATAGTAGCCTCCAGGAATCGGCTGCAGGTAATTTATTATCTCTTGGTAAAGTACAGGAGTATGCATTTTTAGTCGCCGGGCAAAGAAACTCGCACGACGTTTAGATACCTAAATCGCCCCATCTGGTGGCGTCGCTTTCTTCGATATTTTCTCGTACGGTGTTCCAAGAAAGCACACTCCAGATTTCAAGGTAGTTGTACATACCAGCCACAACGACTTCGCCATCTATACGGGCAAAGTCGCGCAAGTAATTTGGCAATACAATTCTGCCTTGCCTATCAGGAACTAGATCGACAGCACCTGAAAAGACTCGCCGGCGAAAGCTACGGACGCTCTCATCGGCAAGCGGACGGCTAAGAATTCGTTCGGCCATTTCTTGCCAGCCGTTTAGAGGAAATATCATGAGATTCTGGTCAAAACCGCGCGTTACAACTAAACCCGATGCTAAGTCGCCTCGAAAACGAGCAGGAATGGTCAGCCGACCTTTATCGTCAATCGTGTGGGTATATTCGCCTAAGAACATACGTTCTATACACTTTCCCTAATATAGCACATTTTTTCTAAAGGGACGCACCATGGCGATCCACCACGCCCCACTTTCCTCCACTATGTGGGACAGTATACACTATTCGCCCCATATTGGGAAGATTTTCGGGCATAGTTTTAAGAAATTAGTGCAGAGGTACTATAAGTGGTAGCAGTGATGGGGGAGGCCTGTTTTTTCAACCCATATATGGGTAAATGGGGAATGCGATTTCCTGTCTGAAATTCGAGCTTAGTATAGCTAAGTGGTGGTTGAAGATCCGAACATCTGGCGATTAAGGGTTGCTACGGTCGTTGCGCTTTTCTTGAGCTAAAATTGCCAGGAACATTTTGTCCTCTTCATCTAGCTGTGCATCCAAAAGAAGATCAGGCCGACGAAACCAAGTACGACGTAATGCTTGTTCCCTTCTCCATCGCTTTATCTGAGCGGCATGACCAGAACGAAGTATCTGCGGTACTTTCCAAGATCGAAAGCTTTCTGGGCGGGTATAATGTGGGCCTTCCAATATCCCTGTGGCATGGCTATCGTGGCTAGCAGCACCTTCAGCCCCTAAAACGCCTGGGATGAGCCGGGTCAAGGCATCAATTAGAATCATTGCAGCTAATTCTCCACCAGTCAGCACATAATCGCCGACTGACAACTCATCTGTGGCTAAATGTTGCCGAACTCGCTCATCGACTCCTTCATATCTTCCACAGATTAAAATTAGCTGCTCCTTGGTTACTAGTTCACTCGCTATCTTCTGGTTAAAAAGCCTGCCCTGGGGTGTTAATAAAATAATCGAAACCTTGTCATTGGGTGAATCGTTGTCATTGATTTCCTGTTTCACTTGCGGAGCAATAGCTTCAACGGCTGCGAAGATAGGGTCAGGTTTTAGAATCATTCCCCCACCGCCTCCATATGGTGGCTCATCGGTTATATGATGTTTATCTGTTGTGTAATCTCGAATGTTAGTGAGAGATACTTGGATAATTCCGGCTTCTTGAGCTTTCAGGAGAATGCTGGTATTCAAATAGGGAGGAAAAACCTCTGGAAAGAGCGTAAGAACATCAAATCGCATAAGTCTAAGTATCAAGTTACAAATCAGACGTGTCAAGTCTTGTAATGGTGATTCAGCTATAATCGAACTTAGAGGTTCTATGAAAATAATAATTACTGGTGGCAAGGGGCAGCTAGGACGAGCGCTGCAAGTCGTCTTAACAGAGCACGAATTAGTAATAGTCGATCTTCCTGAGATTGACATAACTAATAAGAATGTACTTCGAAGATGCTTTGATGAGGTTAGGGCAGATTACGTGATTCATGCTGCGGCATTGACTGATGTAGAAGCAGCGGCCAAAAATCCAACACTCGCCCATAAAATAAATGGATTAGGAACCCAAAATGTTGCCCTTTGTTGTCGAGAATTTGGGGCTGAACTCGTCCACTTGAGCACTAATGAAGTCTTTTCCGGTGATCAGAGGTGTGGCTATGAAGAATGGATGCCATTAAATCCCATAAATCCTTACGGTCGATCGAAAGCTGCCGCCGAGTTCTTCGTGCGAGAAATCATGCCTCAATCAATTATTGTGAGGACGGCCTGGTTATATTCCGCTGACGGCCGGAATTTCATCCATGCCATTCTGAATCAAGCTCGATCAGCAGGAAAAATTCAGGTGGTAACAGATGAAATCGGCAATCCGACCTATGCAAAGGATCTGGTAAAGGCATTAAAACAGCTTATTGAAATGCGACAATATGGCACTTACCATCTGGTAAACGAAGGGGCTTGCTCCAGGTGGAAATTCGCCAACGAGATTCTTCGTTTGGCACAGCTGGAAGACGTAAGTAACGTTCCGATTTTGTCCCGGGATTATCAAAGGGCGTCAACTCCGCCCCTATTCGGCGCGTTGCAGAACGTGGCGGCAGCTAGTCTTGGAGTTCGGCTGAGGCCTTGGGAAGAAGCTCTGGCCGAGTATCTTCAAGCGAATGGTTAAATCATTGTGTCAGTAACAATATCGGTGATCATTCCCAATTGGAACGGACGACAGCATCTCGCCACATGCCTTTCTTCACTGCGAGACCAGGAGGGTGTCAGCTTTGAGATCATATTGGTCGACAACGGTTCGACCGATGGCTCACAAGCCTTCATTCGAGATGAGTTCGAAGAAGTGAAGTTACTAGAGCTGGAAAATAATCAGGGTTTCACGGGGGCCTGCATCGCAGGGTATCAACAAGCTGAAGGAGAGTTTGTCGTCTTACTAAATAATGATACGGAAGTAACAAGTAGTTGGCTGGCGAAAATCGTGGATGCTTTTCGTCGACACCCTGAAGTAGGAATCGTGGCCAGTAAGATGCTACTGTTCGATAGTCGAGATCATTTTCACACAGCAGGGGACTATTATCGCGTCGATGGCATACCTGGCAACAGGGGGGTATGGCAACAGGATACCGGTCAATATGATCGGGAAGAATATGTTTTCAGCGCCTGCGGTGGTTCAGCCGCTTATCGTCGAAGCATGATCCAAGAAATCGGATTTTTGGATGAATACTATTACTTTTCTTGTGAGGATACGGACTTGAGTTGGAGAGCGCAGCTTTCTGGGTGGAAAGTGCTGTATGTTCCTGAAGCCATCGTCTATCATAAGCTCCAGGCAACAGGTGGAGATGTTACCGCTAGCTATTACGATGGACGTAATTTCATATTTTTAATCCTGAAGAACTATCCGTCTACACTACTCAGAAAATATTGGCCATCAATTCTTCGAGCTCAACTTAACATTTCTTGGATGGCTTTGAAAGCCTGGCGCGGCGAAGCGGCCCGTGCTCGTCTGAGAGGCCAAATCGCTGGTCTTATGGGAGGCATAAAAATACTGTCAAAACGACGCCAAGTTCAGACTATTCGCCGAGTTACCGACGAATCCCTTACGGCCGTTCTTACACCTGTTGACGAGTCCCCATAGGGCAGTTATGATCCGGCAGTAATTGACTGCTTGATTACTGCTACACCTGAGCGCCTGCATAATCTCTAAGTAAAGCTAAGCATGGAAGATACACCACTATTGAGTCTCATCATCCCCGCCTTTAATGAGGGTGATCGGCTGCCGTTTACACTACCTCAAATAGTTGATTATTTGCAGGAGCAAGAATACGCCTCAGAGGTTATCGTTGTCGACAATAATAGTAGCGATGACACAGCAAAGATCTCCGAAAAATTCGCTGTGGAATTTCCATTCATACGGGTTTTAACCGAGTCAACTCAGGGAAAGGGAGCGGCAGTTAGGACCGGAATGATGGCTGCTACAGGAGAGTACATTTTTATGGCCGATGCCGATCTCTCTATGCCAATTTCCGAACTCAATAAATTTCTTCCCCCAAAACTTGAAAACTACGATGTTGCCATTGCTAGCAGAGAGGTAAAGGGTGCCGTTCGATATAATGAGCCAGCTTACCGGCATCTGATGGGCCGGGTGTTCAATTTGATTGTCAAGATAATTGCTGTCCCCGGCTTTCAAGATACGCAATGTGGCTTTAAGTCCTTTCGCCGTAGTGTCGCTCTAGAGATCTTAAGAGGACAAACCATCAATGGCTGGGCGTTTGATGTAGAACTATTGTTTATCGCCCGCAAACGTGGCTTTGAAATTGTTGAGGTGCCTATAGATTGGTATTACCGTGCGAACAGTAGAATCAGTCCATTGAAAGACGCGCTGGAGATGGTTCGCGAAGTAGCCCGAATCCGCCTTAATGGCTTTAAAGGTAGTTATGATCTTCAGCCGGGAAACCAAGTGCCCACTTTGGACATTTAAATAAGCTAATTACGAATGCCAACACTTGAACTCGAACGAGGGATATTTGAGAAGACAGGAATGAAACTAATAGCTGGCATAGACGAAGCTGGCAGAGGGGCCATTGCTGGACCTGTTGTCGCCGCGGCCGTGGTTTTACCGCTAGAAGAATCAAACAGAATTGAGCGTTTGAATGAGGTTGACGATTCAAAAAAACTATCTGTAGCCAAACGCGAAGCATTGTTGGAGATCATCATAGACAACGCTTCTTCTTGGGGCGTCGCTAGCGTCGGCGCGAAAAAGATCGATGAGATTGGAATCATTCCAGCGAACGCTGAGGCTATGCGTATTGCGATCAGTCAACTTGATCCCCCACCCCAATATCTATTGATTGACGGCCGGATGCGATTAAAAAATTTGTCGCTGTTACAAGAATCGATAATCCGGGGCGATGGCCTAAGTTTGTCAATTGCGGCTGCATCTATTCTGGCAAAGGTTACGCGAGACCATATGATGGTTTCCTTGAATGAAAAATACCCACAATATGGCTTTTCCCAACACAAGGGTTATTGTACCCGAGGACATGTATCTGCTTTAGAAAAGCATGGGCCTAGTGAAGTGCATCGGCACTCCTTTGCACCACTAAAACCAACTCTTCTTTGATTCTTGAGAAATGACAGATTCCCCTGAATTGAGTCTATATTTACATATTCCGTTCTGTCGGCATCGTTGTGCTTATTGCGATTTCAACACCTACACAAGCGTAGACGATCTTAAAGAGGCTTATAGCAATGCACTAGGGCGTGAGATCAGTCAGGTAGGTGGAATGGATCAGAAGGCGGTCAGCACTATTTACTTCGGCGGAGGAACCCCTTCGTTGATGTCTCCTAACTTACTATCGGAAATTCTTTCGACCGTCAGAAGGCAGTTTAAACTCGAACCAAACGCCGAGATTTCTCTAGAGGCGAATCCAGATACCGTTAATATTGAATATCTGCAACAGTTGCGTTCTATTGGTATTAATCGCCTGAGCTTTGGTGTTCAGAGTGCACAGAGCAGAGAGTTAAGTTTACTCGAACGAGAACACGATTTCGAAACTGCTGTACGAGCCGTAACGATGAGCCGAATGGCCGGGTATGAAAATATCAGCTTGGATTTGATTTACGGACTACCTGACCAAGATTTAAAGAGCTGGGACTCAACGCTCGAACAAGTTTTGGATTTGGACACAGAACATTTAAGTCTCTATTGTCTTACCATCGAAGAAGGAACTCGAATGCACCGCTGGTTACAAAATGGCCGAATTGATTTTCCGGATCCAGATCTGGCGGCTGACCAGTATGAATTGGCTTATGAAAAGTTAGGTGATGCCGAATATCATCAATATGAATTATCTAATTGGTCCTTTCAAGGTCATCAGTGCCGGCACAACCTAAGATATTGGCGCAATGAAACATACCTTGGGATGGGTGCTGGAGCACATGGTCATGCCTCCGGTTATCGCTATTGGGTCGTAAAACAACCGAGAGTATATATCCGCAGGCTCACGGGTGATCTGAAGCCCTCCTATCCTTGGTCCGAGGCTGCCGCAGGTAAACAAAAATTGACTCAAAAACAAGCAATGGCCGATACGATGATTACTCAGCTGAGGTTAATCGACGAAGGCTTGAATCTGGCTGATTTTGAAGAACGATTTGGACTTAGCCCTCTGGAAGCTTATCCGGGCTTGATCGAACGTTTGCAAGCGTGGGAACTACTAGAAGCTAGGGAACGTCAAATTCGTTTGACCAAGCGTGGCCAATTTCTAAGCAATCAAGTGTTTTACCACTTTATGTAAAATTGGATCGATTTTGGAACTTTCTCAGAAGGAAACGGAACATCCAAATGTCACTGTAGCAGTGATGGCTGGTGGAAAAAGCAGCCGCATGGGCACTGACAAAGCTTTTGTACCTGTTTTGGGAAAACCCATGATAGAACATGTGCTGGAACAAGTTCATGGCCTATCGAATGAAACGATAATTCTAACCAATGAGCCGAATAGCTATTCTTATCTAAACATTGCAATGTATGGCGATTTTTATACCGATCGCGGTCCATTAGGAGGCCTGCACGCTGCTTTGTATCATGCCTCCCACCCGTCTGTGTTGGTTGTTGCCTGTGACATGCCTTGGCTTAATCGAACGCTATTAAATTTCTTGGTTAGTCTTCGAAATTTAGCAGACGTCATAGTCCCCAGGTGGCTCGAGCACCCTGAGCCACTGCATGCGGTCTATAACAAAACCTGCCTTGCAGCGATTGAAAATAATATCCGGCAGGACAGATTAAAAACCATATCATTTTACGATCAGGTAAATGTCAAAT
>JBFFVR010000004.1:0-21143 GCA_041570685.1 Promineifilaceae bacterium (SeqCode) | reverse complement strand
TATGGTTATCTCATTTTTCCCAACACTTATGTTGATTTCATCTTCGGTAAGACCTGGCAATTCGGCCGTAACTTCCAAATTTGCCTCGCTCTCGCTCACATTTATAGATGGGCTAAATGATTCTAATGATCTTTTAAATGGTGCAAAAGAACCAGAAAAGATTCTTTCAAACTCATTAGCAATGTTATAGGTTGCATTCCAACTTCTAGACGGGATTAATGCACTTCTATTGCTATACCTAGGGGAAATCCTTCTTAAAACCATAATTTTCTCCAACGTTTCCTATTTAATTCTCCGCTTTAACAATGATCTTTCGCTGCTTCGCGCTCTCGGCCTTAGACAAATCGATTCGCAATACGCCATTCTTCAAGGTCGCTTCGATCTCATCCTTATTTACGGCGTCAGATAATGTGAAGGAGCGAGTATAATTACCGACCGCATACTCACGGTATTTCTGCTCGTAGCCGGGTAAGTCAAAATCTTCGACCTGTCCTTTGATTTTCAATTGATCTTTTTCAATGGTGATGTCGACGGTCTCTTCGCTTACACCAGGCATATCTGCCATTACCACCACAGAATTTTCAGTTTCAAAAATATCCACACGCGGGATGAAACTTCTTCGAATTTTTTTCGTTTCTTCCGATACCTTTGTTTCAGTATTTTCCATTTCCATTGTTTTTTCGCTCATTTTCTTTTCTCCAGTTAACTATTTAGATTTAGGAACTCTTAATTTCTATTTTTCGAGGTTTTTCTTCCGGTAATCGAGGCAACTCCAGACGTAACAGACCATTTCTTAATTCAGCGACTACCTCATCAACATTCACTCGAAAAGGCAATTCAAACGTCCGGCTAAAATCGCCTTGTCTACGCTCATGCCTAAATACTTTCGCATCCTCGGGAACTAAAGGAGTACTTCGCCTACCGCTCAATGTTAAAGAATTTTCGTCAATTGAAATATCAAGATTATCTGTATCTACTCCAGGGATCTCGGCCGTAATGACAATACCGTCTTCATTTTCCCAGGCATTAACAAAGGGGAATTTTGACCGAGCAGGGCCGCGAGTGCCGCCGAGTCTGAAATCGTTACCATTGGTTAATCCTTGTAACTCCTGCCAAATCACTCTACCGTCTAAAACGGGTCTACGATGTACTCTTCGCCATACCATTTTTATTTATACCTCCGTACAATCTTCAATCTTTTTATGCTATCTGATAACTCTATCCAGGTGTCAATTTGTATTTCATTCGTCCTACGGAACTCTTAATTTCTATAGGGACTTTATTATTGCTATGTAAAAGATTCGTTAGATTAATACATGAGGAATATAAGATTGTGGGTTAGTCAGCAGTTTTGCATTTGCCATCATTCACCAAGTGAGTTGTTATCGGCAATTCAATGCAGATTTGACAAACACCAAGCAGATAGTTGGATGTGAAAGATATTCTTGATCGTTGAATCGGCCGATTGGATTGATATAATTCGCCGGGTTTTACTATCGACTAAATACGGATTATATAGATGTTCCGCTTATGACAATGAATCAAACCAGCTTGAATATTGATAATTATGAACTTGTTGCGGTTGCCGAAGCGGCCGCTTGGACCGCCGGGGAACTGGTACGGAATATTTTCGGTGAAACCCGCCATGTTGAAAACAAGGGATTTAGGGATCTTGTTACTGACGCTGATTTGGCTGCGCAAAAAGTAATTACTAGCGAGATTTTGCGTAATTTTCCTGATCATGGCTTTTTGACGGAGGAAAAAGATCAATCTTTGCCTTCCGATGGTCCGATTATTTGGATAATCGATCCAATCGATGGAACCACAAACTATAGTAGACAAATACCGGTCTATTCGATTTCAATTGCTGCTGCAGTCAATAATTCGTTTTCAAAACAGGCGCAAGATCGAAGGACCGGCGACGTGTTATGCGGCGTAATATATGATCCAGCCACTGGTGAAACGTTCAGTAGTGGATTAGGTCTTGGTAGTCACTTAATAACTGATCCTGGTAGAGATAAGCGGCCAATTAGGGTTAGTTCCATTCCAAGAATTGAACTAGCGATGATAGGGCTCGATTGGGGGCGCAGCTTCACTAGCCGAAAGACTATGCTCGATGAACTATCTCGGTTTCTAAACGAAGCTCACTCTGTAAGGGCGATGGGATCGGCTGCTCTGGCCTTGGCTTGGGTGGCAGCTGGCAGACTTGATGCTTATTACAATATGGGGATTGGCCCGTGGGATGTTGCCGCTGCAGAGGTGATAATAGGTGAAGCTGGTGGAATGATAACAACTCAGGATGGCTCAACTTGGCATCTAGAGCAAAAAGGTTGTGTGGCAAGCAATGGGCTAGTTCACGAATCTTTTCTAAGGATTTTACAAGTATAGCTTCAACTTTTTTGTAATTGCTTTGGTTGCTTCTCGTTCATTCTCTATTTAAGAAGTGAGACATAGAAAACGTGAATATTTGTGCCAAATGAAGGGTATTTATTTCAGAATAATAGAATTTTAGAGGTTTGGAATCATGCGTTGGCCACCCTATAGACATGTAATATTTGATTGTGATTCAACCTTAACTTCGGTTGAAGGTATTGACGCCTTAGCTGCTCTGATGGGTAAAGAATGGCGCGTCAGCGTGCTGACAGAAGCCGCCATGAATGGAGATATAGATCTCCAAGATATCTACGACAAACGCCTAAAGACCCTTAGGCCTACCAGAGGCCAGGTTAAGGCAATTAAACAGGTCTACAAGCAAAACATTGTTCCGGATGCAAAAAACACCATAGCTGCCTTGCTATCATTAGGCCACGAAGTATATATAATTAGTGGTGGGCTTGCAGAGCCTGTTATTGAATTTGGTACGTACCTTGGGGTTTCTAGAAAAAACATTCGGGCTGTAACCATCGAGTATGATCAGTTGACAGGAAAATGGTGGCAGCAACTGGATGATCTACCAAACGAGGACGAACGATATTTAACCCATGCAAATAAGCCACTTACAATTAGTGATGGCAAGGCAATCATAATCAAAGATCTCTTGCGAGATAAGCCAGGCAAATCTCTATTAGTAGGTGATGGCGTCAGTGACCTCCTAGCTGGAAAAGCTGTCGACCTATTTGTTGGCTATGGCGGTGTTGTTGGCCGAGAAAAGGTAGCTAATGAGGCGGAAATATTTATCACGTCCTCCAGTCTTGCGCCATTGATCGGACTCGCCGCAGGGCCGGCAGGCTTAAAACAGTTAAGCTTGTCCCCTGATCATCAGGTGGCTGACTTGGCAATCAAACTTATGAAAAATGGAGCAGTGAGGTTCCGCGGTGAACAAATCGAGTCAAAATTTAGAGAAGCGTGGCAATTCGCATATCAGACTGTTTATACCGGGTCCGACGGAAATTAGACCCGAAATTTTGCAAGCCCAAACGGAATGGATGATTGGGCATCGAATGCCCGAATGTGCCGAGCTTTTCGGCCGGGTCCAATCTAAACTCAGACAAGTATTCTTGACGAAGAGTCGGGTTTATGTAACAGCCTCGTCCGGAACTGGGCTACAAGAAGCGGCCGTCCGCAATTGCAGCAATAAGAAAGTTCTCAATTGCGTCAATGGCGCCTTTGCCGATCGCTGGCGAAAAGTGACAGAAGCCAATGGTAAAGAAAATGAGGTATTGGAGGTCGAATGGGGCAAGCCAATTCTTCCCGAACAGGTTGCTCAGAGACTGACCACGGGCGAGTTTGATGCCATAACGGTCGTTCACAATGAAACCAGCACAGGTGTGCTAAACCCGATATCATCCATCGTTGATGCGATACGCAATGTTACCAACGGGCAAGAGATCATGATCCTCGTCGATTCGGTTAGTGGTCTTTCAGGTGCCAGGCTTGAATTTGACGCCTGGGATATCGATGTTGCCCTTACTTCCAGTCAGAAGGCTTTTGCCCTACCAGCAGGATTAGCATTTTGTGCTGTCTCTGATAGAGCCTTAGAAAGGGCAAAAAAGGTGCCTAATAGAGGATACTATTTCGATTTTCTTGAGTTGGAGAAGTATTTGGTCAAAGATCAAACGCCCGCTACACCGGCCATTTCTCTGCTATATGCGCTCGATAGACAGTTGGATGACATGTTAGCCGAAGGAATGGAAAATCGTTTTTCCCGACATCTAGCGATGCGTGATCAGACCATAGATTGGGCGATTAATCGAAACTTTGAACTTTTTGCTCCTAAAGGGTTCCGGTCACCGACGGTCACTTGCATATCGAATACAAATAATATTGATGTTTCGGCGCTTAATATGCACCTTCGTTCTGAAGGAATGATCATCTCTGATGGGTACGGATCCTTAAAAGGTAAGAATTTCCGAATTGCGCATATGGGAGATACTCAGCCTCAAGATATGAATTGGCTGTTTTCAACTATTGATTCGCATTTAGGATTTAATAGCAATTGATATCATCGGGCAGAGAATCTCATAAAAATTTTGGAGAAATTGAATACTGGACATGGCACCGTCATTATCGAGTAGAAAGATCATCGATGCATAAAATTCTGATTTCTGACAAATTAGGGAAAGCGGGTCTTGAACAACTCGCGGCAGCTAACGACGTTCAGTTTGATGTCGAAATAGGACTTGAAAAGGCGCAAATGCTAAGCATCATCCCATCTTATGATGCCATCATAGTCCGCAGTAGCACTAAAATTGATCGGGATGTCCTCGACGCCGGAAAGAAGCTCAAAGTAATCGGTCGGGCAGGAATCGGCGTCGATAATATCGACATCCGTGAGGCAACCTCGAGAGGCGTTATTGTCATGAATACGCCTCAAGCTAACGCTGTTGCCACTGCAGAGCAGGCCATGGCCTTGATGCTAGCGGTTACTCGAAAAACAGCTCTGGCGTATGCCTCCTTACTCGCAGGCGAGTGGAACAGGGCAGAGTTTACTGGTACCCAGTTATATCGAAAAACGCTGGGGCTCATCGGATTTGGCCGCATCGGCCGTTTAGTGGCTCAGCGAGCGCTTGCTTTTGGCATGGATGTTTTAGCTTTCGATCCGTTCGTCTCCGAGGAAGTGGCCAAAGAATTCGGAGTACTCTTGGTTGATCTGGATGATCTTCTTTCCCAGTCTGACTACATTTCCTTGCATACGGTCATTACACCAGATACCGAACAAATTATTAATGATGAATCTTTAAACAAAATGAAAAAGGGTGTCATCATTATTAATTCCGCCCGGGGTAAGCTGATAAATGAGGCTGCCTTGGCCGACGCGCTTAAAGATGGAAGAGTTGCCGCAGCAGCTATCGACGTCTACGACGAAGAGCCTCCAAGAAACAGTCCGTTAATCGGGCTGAAAAATGTTTTACACACGCCCCACTTAGGAGCAAGCACAGCGGAGGCGCAGCGAGATGTTGCCACTCAAATCGCAGACCAGGTAATAGATGCTTTACGTGGGGTAGACTTTAGAAATACAGTAAACATGCCCTTTCAAGTTGGACCAGATTTTGCCACCTTGGGACCACATATGCAGCTTGCTGAGAAAATCGGCGTTTTACAGGCCGCAATGGCTCCAACACCTATTAGGCGCGTTGAAATAGAGGTTCGCGGCGATTTGGTAGATCGTCTCGTCCGGCCAGCTGCGGCCGCTTTGCTGAAGGGATTGCTCGAAAATTCTCTATCTGATCTGGTAAATTATGTTAGCGCACCAATTATTGCCGAAGAAAATGGGATTTCAATCTCACAAACGAGGGGAATGAGTCTGGTTGATTATCCAAATCTAATTTCTAGTCAGGTTTATTGGAAAGACGGTAGTCGACTTATCGCCGGGGTTTTATTTGGTGGGACAACTCCCCGGATAGTTCAGGTAGAAGATTATCAAATGGATGTCAATCCCGACGGAATTATTCTTATCCTTGGCAATCAAGATGTACCTGGGGTCATAGGCCAAGTCGGGACCATCTTGGGGCAAGATAGCGTAAATGTGGGCGAATGGCGTATGGGACGTCACAAACAAGGTGGTGAAGCCTTGTCTTTCATAAGCTTGGACAACCGGCCAACAAAAGAGGCTCTCGATTCCATCAAAATGATGCCGGCAATCACGAAGGTGAAGCTACTAGAGTTATAGCTGATTTGACGTTTTCAGCTACAGATAATCCTCATATAATCGCTATAATCGCGAATCTTGATTAGAAAAGATTCGCGGCTGCCGATCACGATTGGCAATCTTACTACTTTGGATATATCCTGACCCGACGCCGGTTCCCCTCTCCTGAACTTTCCGTATAAACTTCATCGTTATCGCGTAGAGTTATATGAATGATCCGGCGCTCATTTGGAGGCATTGGTTCAAGCGAAATGGCCTGCCCTCGGCCGACTACCTTGGCAGCCATCCTGTCAGCCAATCGAGCGAGAGCCTGTTCGCGTCGGACCCTGTACCCTTCGATATCGATGATAAATGATGGCCGACGACGAATAATATGACCTGTCATCAATCTCGCCACATATTGAAGGGCGTTAAGCGTTTCACCGCGAGGACCGATTAAAACACCCATGTCTTGACCATGAATATCCACAATCCATAATCGCTCTCCGGTACGATCGTCAGGCTCGGTTTGCCGTAACGATGTTGTTGCCTCAACCTGCATCTTTTCTAGTAAATTTGAGATGATATCGAGAGCAACATCCGTTTCATTGGTTTCGTCTAAAGAAATTTCGTCAACTTCTGATTCCACCTCAGCAGTCTCTACGACGATAGACTCCTCAGAACTTGCAGGCATTTCCGCCGCAAACGCCAACTCAGATTCATCAGCAGATTGACCAGAATAACCGGGCTGTTTTAAGGTAAGCCGAACAACTGCTTCACGCCCCCCAATACCAAGGAATCCACCGCTTCCCTCATCAACGACTTCGATCTCAACAGCATCCTTGGAAACATTTAATTGTTTTAGGCCCGAGGCAATCGCCTCATCAGCATTGTGACCACGAACCTCTAATACCTGTTCATCAACGGCCATCTTACTCTCTCTTCTCCACTATATTATTTGCCAGAAATCGCTAACCTTCTCGTAAGTTCTACTCACCGCTTTGCTGAACGGCGCTTCCTCTTAGACTTTCTTCTTTTGGCCGGTGGACGGACCTGTTGGCCATTGGTAGCCCTTGAAGCCGAACTCGATTTGGCCTCTGCGGGAATCCCCGTGGTTGGCGCCATTTCTGCACGAGCCTCCCTCGCTGCCCGCTCTTTGGCCATACTTTGCCTCGTGAGATAACCCTGTCCAATACCAATTATATTGGACAAGATAAAGTATATAGACAAACCTGCCGGGAATGACAGAGAGAAAAATCCAAACATGATGGGCATAGTATATTGCATTGACTGTGTCATGCCAGCCATTGGATTCTCTTCTTTCTGTTTCTTTTTATTACCTTGATCTTTTTTCGCTGCAGGCGTCAAAAGCTTTTGCGAAATAAACATCGTCGCAAACACGAGCGCAGGCAAAATGTATAATGGATCTGGTTGGCCCAAATTCAGCCAGAGGAATTGGTTTGGGATCGGCAACGCTGTGCCAACATTCACGATTTGGTTCACGGCGTCGTAGATCCTGTCAGTAAGTTCAAAAAGCGATTGGGGGGTCGAGCCAAGCAGGACGATAATCGCTCGATAAAGACCAATCAATATTGGAAATTGGATAAGCAAAGGTAGACATCCCGTGAGGCTATCCGTCGGGTTATATCCAATCTTTTTAAACTCCTCCTGCATCTTTTTCGGATTATCTTTATACTTTTTTTGAATCGCCTGAACCTGAGGCTGTACCTCCTGCATCTGCAAGCTCGAACGCTGCTGTCTAAGATTTAACGGCAGTGTAATCAAACGAATCAAGATGGTGAAAACGGCAATCGCCAATACAAAATTGTTGCCCAAAAAATCATAGAGCAACATAAGGGCGTTTGTCATCGGGTTTATAATAAACGCATCCCACATATTACATTTCCTTCAATATCGCTCCTATTGCGATACAGAGCTACTATCCACCCTCGCTTTCAGGCGCATAAGTCCAATTCGTATTGAGATTTTCTAAATCAAAGAACTTCATTTCAAGCAGAATATCCTGGCTGTTCGTGGCTAACGCTATGATATCCGACGCAACAACTGGGGTAGCGAATACTGGAAGTCGCGTTTCTTCTCGCCAAGTTTCTTTCCCAGTTTCAGTATCAAGTGCTATCAGTGCGCCAGTTCGATCATTGCGGTCAATTTCAGGATCTCCGCCTGAAGCGATAAAAACTGTTCCATCGACGACCACTGGAGCGGCAACAACATATTGCTCAAGTGACGTACTCCAGAGCACTTCCCCATCGTCCGCCGTAACCGCTCGAACATTTCCATCAATATCTACAACGTAGACGACCCCATCCTCATAAGTCGGAGCACCCCAGATGGAAGCTTCTGCCTCTACAGTCCAGCGTATCGATCCGTCGTCTTTGTCTAATGCATATAAGTTTCTATCGAAACTACTCGCATAAACCGTGTCATCATTAATCACCAATTTATCAGAAACAGATCCTCCGACGTTACTGCTCCAGAGTTCTTCCAGCGTGGTGGCATCAAGCGCATATACATTCGTGTCCAAGGATGGGACATAAAGGGTCCCGGTCTCGTAATTCATCCGACCCCATATACTGTGTTCTGCCTCAAAGCAACCGACTTCACACGGTGGTCGTCTGAAGAAATCCAGTATTCCGTCAATAAAATTTTGCTCTGTCTCAGGGGCATCACGCCAAAGCGGTTCGCCTGTTGTCGCATCGAAGGCTAGGACCTTATTATCGTTTGTCCCAATAAATACTCGATCGTCAACATTATATTCTCTGTCATCGACCTGCAAAGCCTGGGCTATGATTCGATCTTGTACCAACTCACTTGTCGTCGTCCAATCCTCTATTGGATCATCAGATGAACTGATATCTTTTAAAGAGTAAACTTGGACTTGGACGCCAGGCGAGAAGAATCCCCCCGATATGCCATAATCTCCAACTATCAGACGTCCGTCTTTCAAGGATGGTGAAGCATAAACAGGTGGAGACGCTCGGTTTTCGTCCGATCCAGACCTGATTTCAGAAGAGTTTGGATTTACAGACCAGAGTTCCTCCTGATCATTAACATCATAGGCGAGAATTCCACTTTCTCCAAAGGAAGCATACACGATGGAATCACCGTCACTTGCTATCCCTGGCCAATTATTATTCTGTACCGTACTACAAGCTGAGAGGAATAAGGCAACTAAAATTACTAATAAAATTACCGGTTTTCGGACCGGAATGTATTTCTTGTTCAACGTGACTCCACTAAGGTACCGGATCGTATCCACCTGGGTGTAGGGGATGACAACGACCGATTCGTTTTGCAGCCATCCAACCACCCTTAAACAAACCATATTTGTCTACTGCCTCATAGCCATAATGAGAACATGTTGGCGTAAATCGGCAGCTTGCAGGTAGAAGCTTGGAAAATGTCAACTGATAAATTCGAATGAGAATTAAGCCAATGTACTTCATATACGCACCTAAAATGACAATTTGCTAATCGTGCTACTCTGTAACCGTTAGCAGTTGAGCCTGGTCCAGCATATCCGTGACAGCGGCCTTTACTTCCTTGTAATTTGCCTGAGAAGTCTTCCGCCTGGCGATTAGCAAACAATCCCAGCCAGGTTTTATGCTACCAAAATTTTCCCTAATAGCCTCTCGTAATAAACGTTTTGCTCGATTACGACTTGTTGCCTTTCCAACTTTTTTACTTGCCACAAATGCGAAACGGCTATTAGGCAATCCATTTGGCTTAATGACCAAAACAACAAGCGAATCATGCCATCGCTGATTAGAGCGACGAAGTAGCTCAAAATCTGCTTTGTGTCGCAATCGGTAGCGACGTTGCATCCTTACAGATTCTTTCCGCCACCAGCTTTCTTTATAGCTCGATAGCTTGCAGCTCGCGTGCCTTTCCAGTTTATGCGTTTTACATGATTGTTCATCAATACACCAAGGGACTTCCGGCCCCTTTTACGGCGTCGTTTCAGTACATCACGACCGCCGCGAGTCTGCATGCGTTTTCGAAAACCATGAACACGAATTCGTCTCCGTATTTTTGGTTGATACGTACGTTTTGGCATAATCTATATTCTCCCAAAAAAACAAGGGCCTAAAGCCCCTTGGTAATCACTTTCTTGCGGTTATGAGCAGCTTAATTCTAAGAACAACCACCTGTATACAGACTGCTGTTCCGCCGTTCACAAAGGCGACAAAAGATTATACAGTACCAGTGGTGAGTGTCAAATGGAGCGCAGGAAAATCCTAAGCAAACGGTAACATTAGCGCAGATATATCTTGACGGTTGGTCCATCCAACAACATGAAAAATAGTTCAAACGTCATTATTATTAGCCTGTCCATCAGAAAAGCGGATCGGCGGTGCTGTTCTCTCGGCGAATATTAGCTCCCAAGCTCTTTAGCTTTTGATCAATTTGTTCGTAACCACGATCAATCTGCTGGATATTGTGAATCGTACTCGTCCCACGCGCACACAGGGCGGCAAGAACCATGGCCATGCCAGCCCTGATATCTGGACTGGTAACTCCCTGTGGATTCGCGTATAAGGAGCTTCTTCCTTGTATCAGTACTCGGTGAGGATCACACAAGACAATGCGAGCTCCCATAAACACGAGTTTATCGATAAAGAAAAATCTGCTCTCATACATCCAATCATGCATGAGCACTGAACCTTCAGCTTGAGTTGCCATTACCACGGCGATGCTCATAAGATCTGGGGGAAATCCAGGCCAGGGATGTGGCTTAATTTCTGGTATGCGGCCGCCAAGAGCAGGTTCTATTTCTAGAGTCTGTTCTCGAGGCACAATAATATCGTTCCCCTCCTGGAACCAGCAAACTCCCAGCCGCTCGTAAACTTGACCAATCATGCCCAAGTTCTCGGGCTCAGCCTTGCTAATCCGAACTTCGCCCCCTGTCAGTGCCGCTGCCCCGATAAAGCTCCCAACTTCCATGAAATCCGCCCCGATCCGGTATTCCCCACCATGAAGACGCTCCACACCCTGGATCATTAACCGACTTGTGCCGATTCCTTCGATTTGTGCTCCTAAACTGTTTAAAAAATGGCATAAATCTTGGGTGTGGGGCTCTCGAGCGGCGTTATCTATCACTGTCTCACCCTTCGCTAATACAGCGGCCATTACGGTATTTTCAGTAGCAGTAACACTCGCATCTGGTTGGAGATGATAGCCTGCCCCTTTTAGTCGTGGGGCGCTGATATGAAAGGTTCCCTGTTCATCAAGATCCACTTTGGCCCCTAATGCCTCCAAACCTAGCACATTTGTATCGAGCGGCCTGCCCCCAATGACATCGCCTCCTGGACCGGGCAAAGTAATTGTCCCCATCCTTGCCAACATTGGTCCGGAAAATACAAACGAGGCCCGAATACGACCTGCCAACTTGGCGTTCACGGAAGTCTTTCGAATATTGGAGGCCGTAACTCGGTAAGTTCCTTTTCCGAGTCGTTCAATATCAACACCCAGATCTTGCAAGATAGCGTTGATGGTATGGACGTCATCAATCTCAGGAATATTATGTAAAGTTACTGATTCTTCAGTCAACATACATGCTGGGAGCAGTTTAAGCGCGGCATTCTTATTTCCACTAACTTCTACCGTGCCGGTTAATCGGTGTCCGCCCTCGATGATTAGTCGACTCATGGTCCTTATTTCCTCATTTGGCAGGTTCTTGAGCAAATTCTAGCAGCGCCAATTGGTGGGTCAACCAACGATACCCCTTCGATTATCTCTGGCAATCATCTAAACTCAATCCCTGATTGACAACCATCCTGTAAGGCATAGAAAGTTAATACTTGGCTTCTTCACAAGTTTATCGATTACGCTAAATCGTTTCTTTGAAGTCAATTATTCCATCCCATTCAATCTTGTGCGAGCTATCAGCGAGCACTCAAAATCTCCTCTAACGCCGGCAAGATTTTCCTTACTGCCCGGCCACGATGACTAATTTTTTGTTTATCGTGTGGTTCCAATTCAGCCATAGTCATGCCATAATCAGGCAGAAAAAAAACTGGATCATACCCGAAGCCGGCATCTCCCGAAGGTTCAAAACTTATAACTCCACGACATTCTCCCACTGCTGTTTTTATTAAGCCATTCGGTTTAGCCAAAGCAGCAACACAACAGAACTTTGCGGTGCGCTTCTCCCATGGGACATTTCTCAATTCTTCCAGAAGTAATTGATATCTTTGGATAGAGGTCAATCCAGGTCCACCATATCGTGCCGTATTAACACCTGGGCGGCCTCCTAAGGCTTCTACTTCCAAGCCAGAATCATCGGCGATCGTAAGCATATCTGAAAGCTCTGCATAGTATCTTGCCTTTTGAATCGCGTTTGCGATAAATGTTGTTCCCGATTCGTCGGAGACAGAATGTATTTCAAGTTGTTTGAGATCAAGGACTTCAACATCAGTGTTTACCAGAAGTGCTTCAAGCTCTGCTACTTTTCCTTGATTATGGGTTGCGATCAAAAGTACATCACTCATGGTTTCTCCATACAATAGAATTTAAGAGATAGTTAGCATGATAGGTTATCGATTGAGCGATTCCCATGCCCGTGATATACTCACCTACCAGTGTCGAGCCAGCTCAAGGCTTGTCAACTTCCCAGAGACTTGGTGTTATTGTGAATGGAAATATCGCAGCAAACCTGCGCTTCAATTTTGGTTTTCTAATCGAAGCAGGCGTCGGAACCAGCAGGTCCATCGAGCTAAATTATCCATCAATCCTGCTCGAAGACGACTTAACGCTTACGCCTTTAACGGGTAAGTTTCAGGCCATACGCAATTCAAAAGGCATTTACATTACTGGCCGGCTTCATAGCGCGTTAGAGTCTGAGTGTGCCCGTTGTTTGGATCACCTTGACATACCCGTTTCGGTTGAACTTAATGACCTATATTATTATCCGCCCGATAGTGCTCCTGAAGGAGAATATTCTGTTGGTGAGGACGGCTTTTTGGATTTAGGACCGCTGGTACGGCAGTTAAGTTTGCTAGAATTACCTATGCAACCTTTTTGCCGGCCCGACTGTAAGGGACTTTGCAGCCAATGTGGTCAAAATCTAAATAACGAACAGTGTGATTGTGTTCATGATGAGATTGATCCACGACTCGCGTCACTTGGTAAACTTCTTGATACCCATGAGTAATGTCAACAACAGATTCGATTCCTGAGTAGACAGCTCACTTTCGGCGCCTGAAGTCAGCTACTATTCGTTATAGCTGTCGATGTTTATGATCACAGAATTCATTATCAGCAAATTCTAAAGACCTCTTTTTTTTGAGCCAATAACACAAACAGATTTCCAAAATGTTCTACGATCAAGCAAAAATATTAGTCAAAAGTGGCAAAGGTGGAGACGGCATGATCGGATTTCGCCGGGAGAAATTCGTCCCACATGGTGGGCCAGATGGCGGTGATGGCGGGCGAGGCGGAGATGTCGTAATCCATGTCAATCAACACTTGAATAGTTTAGTAAGTTTTCATCGGAAGACCCATTTTCGTGCCCTGGATGGCAAGCATGGGGGTCGCAAGAACCAAACAGGTGCGACTGGCGAAAGCATCCACTTGGAGGTTCCTCCGGGGACCATTATAAAGGATGCAACAACCGGTGAACTATTGGCTGACTTGGTTCATCAAGACCAGGAAGTCGTCATTTTACATGGCGGGCGAGGCGGACGGGGAAATGCAAGGTTTGCCTCAAGTAGGAACCAGGCACCAAGATTGGCTGAGCGGGGAGAGCCAGGTGAAGAACTCTGGTTTATATTGGAGCTTAAGCTCATTGCTGATATCGGCATTATTGGTTTGCCAAATGCCGGAAAATCCACTTTGCTTTCAGTTATTAGTGCAGCGAAACCAAAAATTGCTGATTATCCCTTTACAACGCTTCAACCAAATTTGGGTGTCGTTCAGATAGATGAGTTTGAAACCATTGTTATAGCCGATATACCGGGTCTTATAGAAGGGGCATCGGCCGGCGCCGGTCTGGGCCACGATTTCTTGCGCCATGTGGAAAGAACCCGGATGTTAATACATCTTCTGGATGGCAGTGATAAGGAGCCTCTCGAGAATTGGGCCCTGATTAATCAGGAGCTAGCCCTTTACGATCTAAAGCTTGAAGAAAAACCCCAACTCGTAGTCTTAAACAAGATGGATCTACCTGATGCCATAGCCTGGGAACCTCTGATAGAAGAGCGGATCTTAGAGGCTGGATATTCCTTTTGTAGCATTTCAGCTGCGACTGGCAGTGGCGTCCAGACAATGCTATATGAAGCCAAAAGGATTATGGATACGCTTCCAAGCGAAGTCGCTGAACCCGACTCTTTAATCATTATCCGCCCTGAACCAGATGAATCTAGTTTCAAGATCGAACGAGAAAATGATGGCTGGCGTATTCACGGAAAAAGCATCGAAAGAATAGCTGCGATGACTTATTGGGAGTTTGAAGCAACGACCCGTCGATTCCAACAGATTTTGGAAAAAACGGGTATCAGCAAGGCCTTGGTTGAAGCCGGTGTCAATGATGGGGATACTGTTTACATAGGCGATGAAACTTTAGAATGGAGCGAATAAATTTTTCCAAAGAGAAAACTTATGAATGAAAAATAAATGAGCACCGCAGCTTCTTTTAGCAGAATTATTTTCGTACTAATATTTCGTTAGTCGCCCCCTTTTTCTTCCGCCTTCTTTTCTCTAGGTAAAAATCGTTGCATCTGGGAAATCGGCACCTTGATCTGTTTTCTGCAATTAATACACTCGACAGCGTAATACTTCTGCTTTTTTTCCTTTGCCGATGCTACCGCGATCTCCATGAACTCTTGTGAAAGATTGAAGCTGTGGCGACAATATGAGCAGCGAATATGCATAATACCTACTCCCAAATTCTGATTCAGCTTAACTTGATAGGGCTATTATAACTCAAACGCGTCTGCTTTTTTCATTCCCGTAAGCATTGGAAGCTGACCACCCCATATTTATCGAATACCAAAGGGGATGTTTTGTCGAATCCGCACCATAAAACTCAGATTCATTCGGTTTACTTATTAAGAGAATCAATGCTTCAGCATGGACACACCTCGACAACGGTGACGAGCAATAGTATGGCCCCCCTTATATTGCCAGGTGACCGTGTTGAAATAGTTCCAACCTAGTTTCAATATCTAAGGCCCGGAGATCTAATCGTGATCCAAGTAGAAAACGATTTGATCGTACATAGATATTGGCGTTCTCAAGAGGCAAAGGAGCGGCTATTTCTGGTCACCAAAGGTGATCGCTTAAATCAATTTGATCCTCTCATGCCGGTAGAATCTTTCATTGGGCAGGTTACGAAGCGTTACAGGAACCAAAAAGTTATGACCCTGCTAAAGCCTTCTGGACTTCAGATGAATAAGCTGCTGTATCATCTATTGCGGTTTGCAGTAAAAGTGAAAGGTTCCTCATTACCGAAAAATGACCGTGTAAAAACGGATCGAATTGGTGCGAACGTAGAATCAACTGAAAAATCTGGAAGCAATGCGTTGAACTTTCTGATCTACTCTCTCACTCACATTGTTGTTGGTTTCACAGAATTCTTTGCCAACAAAAATGCTCCTCCAGATTAATAAGGAACTTCAGTCGGGCTTCGAGCCGCAATAAAAAGTTCCCATGATAGGTTGCATAAGAAAAAATTCAAACGGGAGTTGGCGCTTGACACCGGGCTATCCTTAGGCTATTCTTGGCTAAGCTTATTTAACTATGCGAAATAAGCATGACGAATTTAGCCTATCCAATTCAAGACTTTTCTGGAGAAGATAATGAGCGAAGATGGACAGAGTTCACTCTTTCCGGCTGAGGCTTTTCCAATTGATGTTGCCGGAACAATCAGGGCTGATGCCTCAATTCAGGCTGCATTAGGCGCATTTGAACAACACATGGAGGAAGAAGGATTCTCCATCCATACTCGAAGAGCGTTTACCAGCGATATCAGGTTACTAGGTAAATATCTCGGTAGCGGACAACCCATCGGAGAAATCGGCACTGATAATTTGAATGATTTTCTCAATTGGTTGGTTTACGAGCGGGGTGTGCCTTGTAGCCGTAAGTCATATGCCCGTCGGGTTACGACTCTCAAAGTTTTTTTTGGTTGGCTCTTCGAACAGGGTGTATTAGCTTCAAATCCAGCCGACGCCGTGATCCAAATTAGTGTAACTAGTCCATTACCTGAAATTCCTACTGATAAAGAGATCGTCAGTGCGCTGGAAGTGACCCAAAATATTAGACTAGGTGATAAAACGAATCCGGCCGATGCACGCCCCCATTTGTTACTAACATTGTTGCTTCAGACAGGGATCAAAAAGAGCGAGGTTATGGCCATCGTGCCAAATCACATCGATAGAGATCAGCCCGATTCTCCATTCTTATTTGTCCGCTACACAAATCCGCGCATGCGTTATAAGGAACGCAAAATAACGTTAGAGCCTTCATGGATTGAGATCCTAGACGAATACCTTGAACAATATAATCCAACCGACACCTTGTTCACCTGTACTGCGAGGAATCTGGAATATATTTTAAGTGATGTGGGCGGGGCCTCCGGACTTAAACAAGGGCGTCTTTCCTTTGAAAATCTCCGTTGGGTGTCGGCGTTGCAAGACTACAACCATGGGGTTGAGCCAGACGAGATCAGGCAAAGGTTAGGACTGTCAAAAATTACCTGGCGGGAAACAAAATCGAAATTGGAAAAACTTAAGGAAAGACAGGCACGAAACTAGTCGATAATAAACATTCAACCACAGCTTAACCGGATTTTGCGTGGTAAAGTTGGATTCGGCCGCGTTTAAAAATTACTAGGGGCGCTTTTTGCTTAGGGGAAGTCGAAACTGGACGAATCGGGAATATCGATGCCTCGCTCAGCGCATAATACTCTTGTCTTTCGTCGAGCATATCTTCATCCGGAGCTTCGGAATGAACATGTATCTTGCCCTGAAAGGCAAACTGATTGATATAACAGATTAGCGAGCGATCTGTCTCGTGTAAGCGAATATTGCGGGTCTGTTCTTCGTCAAGGACACTGATCGCACATAAGTGGTGTTTGTTAACCACTAAGAGGTTTTTGTTTATACTGCTAACGCGACTATCTTGGGCCAGAGGCAGCAATTCACAATTTCGAAAAGCCACAAAATCCCAATTTCGGTCATTAATGAATGTCAGAAGCTCCCCGCGAGGCTGCATCTCCCCGCGCACGAGATAATCATCCAAAATAACTTCCACTAAGAATGTAGGAAGTTCAATTTGTCCGAACATTGGGCACTCCTAGCGTCTAGTTAAACTACGGTGGGAAAGTGCAACCACCTTCGAAAAGCTGATTTGGATCGAAAAATTTGGCTTCGGATAGCACCTGGCCAGTGCCATCATCTTGTACTGACACTGTATTTACCCAGGGATTACATCGGCTTGACAGTATAGGATGGCTGAACGGACCCTCCCCTTTGTACTCGCTAGGAGGATCGGCATCGGAAATTGTGACAGTATAAGGGCCGATGCCGCCAAAGGGATTTATGAATAACTGGCATTGCCAGTCCCTCTCAAGGTATTCACATACAGCAGCTGAAATATTGTAGCCAAATGGTTCTATGAACTCAGGCGTAGGTGATTCTTCAGGTGTACTCGTTGCCCGAGGTGTCGCCGTAACCGGTTCAAATACGAGTATTTCAAAGATTATATCGGGACCGATGGCTTCTTGGTTTTCATTTACAAGTTGCCAAACGCCTTCATATCTCACTGGATTGTTTGGGGCTGATAACAAGGTTGTGAGAATGATTTCATCGCCGGCCGCAAGTGTATCTTCTAATTCTAAAGCGTCAGGAGTTCCAAAGTCTTCGCCGCCTTGATGCGCCCATCGCGATCCTGCTAGAATAGGACACGAGCCTGTATTTCTTAGTACCCAGTTCATCGTGAAATTGACTCCAGCTGGTGTGGAACTGGAATTTTCGTTTTGGAAGGTATAGGCGTTTTCCAAACTAAGATCGGTTTCACAGCTTGCTAAGAAAGTGGCCGTCGTATCTGGCAGCGGCGTTGATGTAGACGTTGGTGTTCCAGTCGGATTGGCTGTTTCGGTTGGTTGTGCAGTTAATGTCGCAGCAATCAAGGCAACAGCGGTCGAGACATCGTCGGCCGTCGCCTGCGGCACATCTGTGGGTGATTCCGTTGGCACATCTGTCGGAGTATCTTCAACAACCACCGCCTCAACTGGTTCAGCTGTTAGTGTTGCTGCATCCCCGCCTCCTAAGAAGAAAAATCCGCCAGCAGCACCTCCTACGATCAGGAACAAAAGCACAATAATTATGATCCACCAAGGTCGCTTTTTTTCTTCCTGGGGTTTGGTAGGTAAGACCGGAGAAGCGATTTCCGTTTCGGAAATCACGGCCGAAGGAGTCACCACTTCCGTCGCATCCGGTGCAGAGGTACTTGGCGCCGGTGTTGACAAGACGGTCTCGGCTGGAGCTGAAAAGACCGTTGCTGCTGGTTCGGCAAGTCTTGTTTCATCGACAGACGGAGACGGCGGTGGTGTCGGTCGATCAATAAGAGAAGACAAGGCAACGGCAGCACCCAAGTCGAGATCGCTAGCTGCTGCAGCGGATTGTAAGTCGGTTATTAAAGCCGCGGCCGTTTGATATCTTTCGGCCGGGTTCTTCGCCATGGCTTTAATGACGACTGCTTGTATCTCAGGTGGTGTGTCTGAATTTAACTCAGCTGGTTGGGGGATTGGATCGTTTACGTGTTTAAGAATAACTGCCAATGGCGTGTCGGCGTCATAAGGCAATCGACCGGTAACCATCTGATAAAACAAGACGCCTAGTGCATAGAGATCGCTGCGCTCGTCGCCAGGTTGTCCTAATCCCTGTTCAGGGGACATGTAGGCGGGAGTACCAATCATTGCCCCAGTTGCCGTGACCGTTGGGCCACTAAGAATCTTAGCAATACCAAAGTCAGTTAAAACAGCATGCCCTTGCTCATCGAGCATTATATTACCAGGCTTAATGTCGCGGTGGACCATTCCCCGGCCATGGGCATAGGCAAGGGCATCACCGACTTCCATGGCAATGCGCACCGATTCATCCAAAGGCATCTGGTCGCCAGACTTAACAAGATCTGATAGGCGATCTTTTAAAGTTCCCCCACTGACAAATTCCATTACGATGTAGTACATGCCTTCTTGGACGTCGAAATCATACACTCCGACGATATGCCTGTGATTGAGGGAGGCCATCGCCCGAGCTTCCCTTTGGAACCGGGCCAGAAATCCCTCTTCATCAGCCAAAAACGAATGCATTACCTTGATGGCAACGTATCGATCAAGGCTCTCTTGATAGGCTTTATAGACTTCGGCCATTCCCCCACGTCCGAGAGCCTCAACAACTTGATATTTTCCGACTTTTTGACCTATCAGAGAATGTTTTGCCATAAAAATCAACTAATTTGGTACCACAGATAAACTGTTGGTAACCCGTGGTCAGGTTATTTGTTGTTCGCCTGGCTTGGTTGAGTCAAAGTTCCTGACAATTTTATCGACTATGACGCGCTCGCTATCAGGTAATTGATAATAAAGTATCGCTTCAATCTTGTATGGACTGGATGGTTGCGAATCTCGCAGATGCATCGTTAGATTGAATCGATTTTCAATAGCCTCAATGACCGTCAGGCTAGCCGCCTCAACTCCGTCTTTATTTGTTACCAGCACTTCAATCGAGGGACGTTCTGCAAAAGGAGTAATATCGAAACCGACAGCTATTCGCCTTCCGTCCTCATAAATAAACAAGCCAAGTTGGTTGAAACGAACTTTATCACGTGAATTTACCCCCCCGACTGGATCATCGTAAAACTGAACCCTCATCTGCAGATTATATCGCGCAAACGATATTTATGACAATTACCAAGGTACTGCTAGGTCTGTTCGATGAAATCTTTCATCGGCTTTTGTACACCTGAACTGCTAATCAATTTCTTTATCAAAAACTATCGTGGGCAAAAAGTCTTAAGCGTTATTTTTATCGCGGACCGCATCGGCGACTACCTCGGTTGATTGTATTTTTTCGAGCACTTGAACCAAAGTTACCTGCCAATCCCTGGTTGACATCTCTCGATCCAGCCAAAGTCCTCTCCTGCTTACCCGGATACCGGGGCCAACCTGCCGGTGGAAATCATATTGGTTGGCTGAAATGCCATTGGGTAACCGGATATGAATTTGGCCTGACTCGCTCGTTATTGCGGGAATTGCCGCTTTTTGAGCTAAGACTTTTACCCGAAGCTGGTACATCAGATTATCTACCGGGTCAGGAATGGCGCCAAAGCGATCAGCCAGTTCCGCCACCATCTCATCTATCTCCTCAAGGGTTTCAAGCACGGCCATTCGTCTGTACAAGCGTAGACGTAGCGACGCTTCTGGAACATAGTCCGTTGGGATATAGGCAGCGAGCGGTAAATCTATTAGGACTGCCTCAGGTAATTCGATCGTGGCTTTTTTCCCGGCGCGCTCGGCCTTTCTTCGCTTGACCGCCTGAGTAAGCAATCTCGTATAGAGATCGAAGCCAACGGCGGCGATATGACCACTTTGTCTAGAACCTAACAAATCGCCAGCTCCTCGGATCTCCAAATCTCGCATTGCTATTGTATAACCTGCACCTAATTCTGTCTGAGCAGCAAGAACATCCAGCCGTGCCTTAGCATCGCCTGTCAATTGGTGCCACGACCCATGTAGAAAATAGCCATAGGCTCGGCGGACTCCTCGACCAACACGACCACGCAATTGATAGAGTTGGGCTAAGCCAAACCAATCTGCTCTTTCAACAATGAGGGTATTTGCGTTTGGAATATCTAATCCACTTTCTATGATCGTCGTACATAATAGGACATCAATGTCACCATTCACAAAACGGACCATTACCTCTTCGAGTTGTCTCTCACTCATCTGGCCATGGGCAATGGCTATTCTGGCTTCGGGTACCAGGTTCCCAAGTTTTAAATAAGCGTTATCGATCGATTGAACTCGATTATGCACAAAAAATACTTGCCCTCC
>JBFFVR010000003.1:0-21440 GCA_041570685.1 Promineifilaceae bacterium (SeqCode) | reverse complement strand
GGTCGTCGGTTTGCCTTTCGTGTGGTCGTTGTCGTAGGCGACAACAAAGGGCAGGTAGGATTTGGTATCGGCAAAGCCAGATCGGTTCCTGATGCGATTCGCAAGGCGATAGATGCAGCCCGAAATGACATGAATTCGGTTGCCATGGTCGGCAGTACAATTCCACATGAAATCGTCGGTCGACATGGAGCCGCCAAAGTATTGCTGAAGCCAGCCTCGCCAGGTACAGGAGTTATTGCAGGCGGCGGAGTTCGAGCTGTCATTGAAGCAGCTGGCTATCGCGATATCCTGGCTAAATCGCTTGGCAGTAGTAATGTGTTAAACGTCATCCTAGCGACGATGAACGGACTACGTGAGCTAACTGATGCACGGTCTGTAGCTGCCGCACGCGGCAAAGATGTTTCCGATGTTAGTCCATTCTGGACCCGCGGATAGAGAACGGCTAGCCGGAGAAGTAAACGATGACAGATAGAATTCGTATTACCTATCAAAAAAGTGTGATAGGTCAAAATAAGAAACAACAAGGCACCATTAAGGCCTTGGGATTACGAAAATTATATCAAACCGTTGAACATGATGATACAGCGGTAATTCGCGGAATGGTTAACAAAGTCAGCCATCTCGTGACTGTTGAAGAGGTTGAATGATATGAAAATTCACGATCTGCGCCCCGATAAAGGCAGCAAGAAGAAGCGCAAGCGAGTAGGTCGTGGTATTTCTGCGGGCCAGGGAAAAACGGCCGGCCGAGGTACCAAAGGTCAGGGTGCTCGCAGCGGTGGTGGCAAGGGGCAATATTTTGAAGGTGGACAGCTTCCACTCGTTCGTCGTCTGCCGTTTAAACGCGGATTTACGAACATTAATAAGATCAAATATACACCGGTCAATATTGCAAAATTAGCCGCTTTCGAAGCGAATACAGAAGTTGATCCCTCGTATTTAGCGGCAAATGGTCTGCTTAAGAAGGCCTCTGATCCAGTTGTGATTCTGGGCGATGGTGATTTGTCTGTGTCTCTTACCGTTAACGCCCACCGATTTTCGGCGTCGGCAAAAGAAAAGATTGAAGCAGCCGGCGGAACCACCAAGGTTATTCCCCTTGGTTAAACCAGGGGAACTATGGATTGAATGGGATCTGATGGAGAGATTTGAATGATCGAATCAATGCGGGCAGCATTTGCTCTGCCCGATCTGCGCCGGCGGATACTGTTTACGATATGGATACTCGTTGTCTATCGTTTAGTTGCGAATATCCCGGTACCAGGTGTCGACTTAGAAGCCTGGCTGGGGTTCGTCAATGCTCAGGATACCAATACGGGCCTGATTGCGGTTCTCAATTTGCTCTCGGGCGGCGCAGTTCGAACTTTTTCCGTGATGGCGATGGGTGTTTATCCATACATCACGGCTTCGATTATCATCCAGCTTTTGACGCCGATTGTTCCTCAACTGGAAGAGTTGCAGGCCGAAGGCGAAACCGGCCGGAATAAGATCAATCGAATAACCTACTATATCACTATTCCGCTGGCTTTTTTGCAGGCTATTGGACAGATTCGATTGATTGGGTTCAGTATTCAAGGTGGGTTAGAGACAATTTTACCAAACTTTGGGCTGGACTCCGGTGCCTTATTACCTACGCTGACAACACTGACGGCGATGACCGCCGGTACGATGTTTGCTATCTGGTTAGGTGAACAGATCACCGAACAGGGGATTGGGCAAGGTATCTCGTTAATAATCTTTGGTGGTATCGTTGCTCAAATTCCGGCCAACTTGTTGGGATTAGTCAGTCTACCCGATCCAACGGCACGAGTATTCTCAATCATATCGTTTATCATTTTAACTGTTTTGACGGTGTTGGTGATCGTCATCGTTCAAGAAGGGCAACGCAGAATACCGGTCCAGTATGGGCGGCGTGTGCGCGGCCGCAAAGTGTATCAGGGGCAAAGCACACATATCCCCTTGAAGGTCAACACGGCCGGAATGATTCCGATCATATTTGCTCAGTCAATCTTGACATTTCCGGCCTTGATTGCGCAATTCTTTATTTCAAATGAAGGTGGCTTTGTTGATGATGCTGCCCAGTGGGTAAACCTACAATTTGGTACCCAGTCGACATTTCTTTATTGGTTTATCTACTTTGTATTGGTAGTTGGATTTACTTTTTTCTATACAGACGTGATGGTTCAGCAACAGCGTCTTTGGGAAACCTTGCAGAGACAAGGTGGTTTTATCCCTGGCAGTAGACCTGGCAAAAAGACACAGGATTACATTATGTCCGTCGTCCGGCGCATAACCTTGGTTGGCGCTGTTTTCTTAGGAATCATCGCTATTTTGCCTGGTATCCTGCAGTTCGTTGGAAGACTATTTCGTATTCCGGGCATCGAACAAAGCGCCCTGGTTATCACAGGCGCCGGTCTTATCATTGTCGTAGGTGTGGTCATTGACACCATGCGACAGCTGGAAGCTCAATTGATTATGCGTCATTACGAGAGCTTCATATAAAAGTGATTACATTCCATGTTATTCGTGGTTCTTTTGGGTGGCCCTGGTGCCGGTAAAGGCACCCAGGCTAGATTATTGCAGAAGACGTTGGAAATCCCGCAGGTATCAAGCGGAGAATTGTTCAGGGAAAATATCGAGCAGGCGACCAAGTTGGGTCAATTGGCTAAAAGCTTCATAGACGCCGGCGAGCTGGTGCCCGATGACGTCACAGTGAATATGGTTCGCGCGAGGCTTTCGGCCGCAGATTGTAGCAATGGTGCGCTTCTAGATGGATTTCCAAGGACGGTGGTACAAGCCGAGGCGTTGAAGCAATATCTTGGCGAGCGAAAGACCGAAGTGACCATCGTTCCTTGTGTTAGTGCAAGCAATGAAGTTCTGCTAGAGAGATTAGCTGGGAGATGGACTTGTAGAGAATGTGGTCACGTGTTTCACATAATATTTGATCCGCCCAAAGAAGCGGGTAAGTGCGATTTCGATGGAAGTGTACTTTATCAACGCGAAGATGACACAGAAGAAACACAGCGACGGCGTATTGAAATATATTTTGAAAGAACTGCCCCGCTGCTGAAATATTATGATCAGCAAGGGCTATTAGTTGAGATAGACGGCGAACAATCAATCGAAGCGGTCCAGAAAGATCTTGTGGCGGCGATTCGATTGAGACAAGGTTTAAATGATCCGAGCCGGAATGGAGTTTAGTCATGAAAGTATCATCATCGGTAAAGCGCCGATGCCCAAAGTGTAAGGTTGTTAAGCGTAAGGGTGTTGTTCGCGTGATATGTGTAAACCCTAATCACAAGCAGAGACAAGGGTAGGTTTAGTAAAGCTGATGAATAGAGGGTTTCTTTATTCGGAGGCGGTGGAGAAGACATGGCAAGAATTGCAGGCGTAGATATTCCCCGTGATAAGCGGGTACAAGTTAGTTTGACCTATATTTTTGGCATCGGCCGCAGCACTAGTAACGCGTTGCTTGCTCAAGCGAACGTCGATCCAAACACGAGAGTGAAAGATTTAAGCGAGGCGGAAGTTTCGCAACTTAGACAACTAATCGATACTAACTTGATGGTTGAAGGCGATTTGCGTCGACAAGTAAATATGAACATCAAGCGGTTATCGGAAATTGGATGCTATCGTGGTGTGCGCCATCGTCGGGGTCTGCCCGTTCATGGGCAAAGAACTCGGACGAACGCCCGGACGAGAAAAGGCCCCAAGAAGACTGTTGCGGGTCGTGGTCGACGCCGAGGCGCAAAGAAGTAGGAGAGACATTGAATGGGACAACGAAGAAGATCAACCGGCTCGCGTAAACCAAAAAAGATGGTGCCCCAAGGTGTGGTGCACATTTATGCTACCTTTAATAACACGATAATAACCATCACAGATCTAGATGGGAATACCGTCACTTGGGCAAGCGGTGGTAGCCTGGGCTTTAAGGGTTCCAGGAAAAGCACGCCGTATGCGGCTGGTCTCGCTGCACGTAATGCCACACGGGCAGCCATGGATGGTGGCATGCAAGAAGCAGAAATCATCGTCAAAGGCCCTGGTCCAGGGCGCGAATCTGCCATCAGGGCAGTCGCCAGTGCGGGTCTATCGATTCGATCGATCAGTGATGTAACCCCGGTTCCACACAATGGTTGCCGGCCGCCGAAGAAACGGCGAGTTTAGGAAAAACGATATTGTTTATTGAGAGGGAGGAAGGGTTGCCAAGCCTGTAAACCTCTTGGGATTAACGTAAAAGCATAGGAGGCTTAAGTTGGCAAGACACACAGGGCCCGTTTGCAAACTCTGCAGGCGGGAGGGAGAAAAATTATTCTTAAAAGGGTCACGTTGTTTGACTCCAAAATGTG
The DNA here is from genome assembly GCA_041570685.1 of Promineifilaceae bacterium (SeqCode). Classification (GTDB taxonomy): domain Bacteria; phylum Chloroflexota; class Anaerolineae; order Promineifilales; family Promineifilaceae; genus UBA11865. The sequence goes on along the minus strand of JBFFVR010000003.1, from coordinate 17,100 downwards.
CGATCGAAAGACGATCCTATCCGCCCGGTCAGCACGGGCGAAATAGCCAATTTCGTCGGGGTCGTGCTTCAGATTATTTGCTTCAGCTTCGAGAGAAGCAAAAGATGCGTCGAATTTATGGCGTTTACGAGCGCCAATTCAGCAATTATTTTAGAAATGCCGAGCAGCGCGCGTGACTGACAGGAAGCAATTTACTGACTATTCTCGAATGTAGGCTCGACAATGTTATATACCGCTTGGGAATTGCTGAATCTCGCGCTCAGGCCCGGCAGCTTGTGCTGCACGGTCACATTATGTTAAATGGAAGGAAGACGAACGTTCCTTCGGCCATGGTTAAGTCGGGTGATAACATGTCCGTTCGTTCTCAGAGTCAGAAAAATAATTATTTTAAAGCACTGCGCCAGAATTTAGATGATCGCCAGGTTCCCAGATGGCTGAATCTGGATGCGAGCAATATGACAGCGCAGGTTTTGCAGTTACCGTCACGCGAGGATATCGACGTCTCGCTCAACGAACAGCTGGTTGTGGAGTATTACTCACGTTAATAATCCGGCATCGAAGTTTGGTCATTTTGTTTGAAGTAAGTGGGTAATAGATTATGTTACGACTACAAATGATTGATAATGTCGGGGAGGTTGTATTTTGTCAATAACAAGTTTAGTCCTACCAAAGATTGAAAGCACGGCTATGTCGCTCAAATATGGTAGGTTTACCATTGGGCCTTTGGAAAGAGGTTACGGCACGACGCTTGGTAATTCTATACGCCGTGTACTGTTGGCTTCTTTGCCTGGCGCGGCGATAACGTCAATTCGAGTAACTGACGTGCCACATGAGTTCTCGGCAATTCCCCATGTCCGTGAGGACATGATGGAACTTATCTTAAATATTAAACAAATTCGGTTGCGACTTATTGATGCCGATAATGTTCGATTACGGATCGAAGTTCGCGGTGCTGGCATCGTTACGGCGGCTGATATCATAGCACCTCCAGAGGCGGAAATAATAAATCCTGATCAATATCTCTTTACGGTGGACTCGGATAAGGCATTTCTTGAAATTGAGATGACCGTTGAGACAGGACGTGGTTATTCGCCAGCGGAAGAAAGAGGTCGTTTGCCGATAGGTGAACTTCCGGTTGATGCCTTGTACAGTCCAATTCAACGTGTTGGTTATGAAGTTGAGAAAACAAGAGTCGGCCAGATGGCTGATTACGACCGAATAATCATGGAAATCTGGACTGACGGTAGCGTCAAGCCGGAAGAGGCCTTGGCTCAATCAGCTCAAATTATGGTCCAACATTTACGGCCAGTTGCTGGCATTAGTGAGGAAAGTTTGCTTCCGGTTGAAGAGCCAGAAGAGGTTGAGACCATCTCTGATGAGCGCTACGAAACACCAATTGAACAATTGGATTTGAGCGTCAGGGTTTTCAATTCGCTAAAGCGAACTGGTATTACGAAAGTTGGCGAGTTGATAGATATGCTTGATAAGGGCGAAGAGACGATGCTTGCAATTCGTAACTTTGGCGATAAATCCCTGCAGGAATTGAAGACTCAGTTGCAACTGAAAGGATTCCTGGATGGGGATGGAGAACCGATAGAGGAATAAGAGGAAGATATTATGCGACATCGAGTTCATGGTCGGCGGTTAAGCCGTGACACGGGACACCGTAATGCCCTTCGTCGGAATATGATCGCCGATCTAATAACACATGAACAGGTGCTGACCACTGAAGCCAAAGCAAGGATGCTCCGTCCATCAGCTGAAAGGGTAATAACCATTGCCAAGCGTGGATTAGCCAATGGTGAGGAGAACCCGGCCGCTACGGTTCATGCCAGGAGGTTGGCTGCCGCCCGTATGGCCAGGCATCGTTCATATACAGATGAAGATGGCGATCTCATCGAAATTGATGCCTTGAAGAAGCTATTTGATGATATCGCCCCGCGATATGCGGATCGTCCTGGTGGTTACACTCGTTTAGTTAAAATTGGAAAACGGCCGGGCGATAATGCGAAAATGGCTGTCTTAATGCTTGTCGAGGATGAGTAGAGTAGCAAAAGATCCAATTATTCTGGTCCTAAATTGCCTTAATCTCTGGCAATATTTCAGTGTTCTTTAATAATCGTTATGCGCTATCGCGCTATTGTTGAATATGACGGCACTAATTATAGTGGCTTTCAAAGACAGCTTACTAAACCGACGGTTCAAGGCGAAATTGAGAAAGCGCTACTAGAAATTAGCCGTCTGGCCGTATCAGTCACTGGTGCCGGTCGAACCGACAGTGGTGTGCATGCTACTGGACAGATAATCGCTTTTGATTTGAACTGGCGACACGGAAGTTCGAGCTTACTAAAAGCATTAAACGCTAATCTACCAGTAGATATAGTTATTAGGGATATCTCAGCAGCAAGCGAGGATTTTCACCCCCGTTTTGACGCTTTGAGTAGAACTTATACATATTACATTTACAATCAGACAGTCCGTAGCCCAATCTGGCGATTGAGAAGCTGGCATGTGACCCGGCCTTTAGACGTCGAATTAATGAATGGGGCTGCCGAATTGATCATTGGCGAGCATGATTTTGCTACTTTTGGTCAGGCACCTCAAGGCACTAATACGATTCGAAATATAAAAAATGCTAGGTGGCAAAAAGAAGGTCTTCAGATTACTTTCCGAATAGAAGCGAACGCTTTTCTTGATCGAATGGTAAGAAGTCTAGTAGGCAGTATGAAAGCTGTTGGAGAAGGCTCCTGGACAGTTGTAGATTTTTACAATGCGTTCTTAGCAAAAGATCGGGGAAAAGCTGCCATGACGGCTCCCGCAGCAGGTCTGTTCCTGACGTCTGTAAGCTATGAATAGCTTTTTTAGGAGTATCAATTATGAATAAAACCTACGTTACAAAACCGGCCGATGTGATTCGGAACTGGTACGTAGTAGATGCGCAAGGAAAGACCCTTGGTAGGCTATCGTCTGAAATCGCAAAAGTTTTGCGAGGTAAGCATAAGCCGATCTACAGCCCATCAGTTGACTGTGGCGATTACGTTGTTGTGGTTAACGCGGAAAAGATTCATGTTACCGGAAGACGAAAGGATCAAAAGTTCTATTATCATCATTCTGGTTATATGGGTGGATTGAAACAAATTTCCTTGCGGGATCAATTACAAAATAATCCAGACAGAGTAATCAATTCGGCGGTGAAAGGCATGCTCCCAAAGAATGTCTTAGGAAGGGGTATGCTTAAAAGATTAAAAGTTTATCGAGGGCCAGAACACCCGCATGAGGCACAACAGCCGGAAGCGTTGGAATTAATATAGGAGTTATGAATGGAAACTGAAGGTCGGCAATACTACGAAGGCATCGGCCGTCGCAAAACTTCATCTGCTCGTGTTCGCATCTACTTGGATGGTGATGCTTCGGGCGATTTTGTCGTTAATGGCAAAGAAGTAAAGGAATTTTTTCCCCGAATGGGAGATTACAATACGCTGATTGGGCCCCTGTCCGATGCGGAATTATTAGGAAAGGTGGATGTTTCCGTCCTGGTGCAGGGTGGGGGGATTACTGGGCAGACTGACGCGGTTCGGCTGGGTATTGCTAGAGCGCTTGTTAAGTTTGATGAGAATCTTCGTAACAATTTACGTGGAGGAGGGCACTTATCCCGAGATCCACGTGTAAAAGAACGGAAAAAACCTGGTCTAAAACGAGCCCGAAAAGCCCCGACGTATACCAAGCGTTAGGATGTGCAACGCTTTACTCGAATTGGGCATTGGCCGTTAATCTGAAGCGGTGTCCAGACAAGTCTTCCAACCCCAAAATCGAAAATCCAAAGAGGCGAGACAAATGTGCTCGCCTTTTCGTTTTTATCTAGCTGAAGAGGGATGAAATAATGGGAATCACGATAGTCGGTTTAGGACCCGGAGATGGACGTTATCTCACTGGAGAAGCATGGGCAATTCTATCGGAAGCCGAAACGATTTATCTGCGAACAGAACGCCATCCTGTAATTAGCGACCTGCCAGTGAATCTAGAGAAGATCAGCTTTGATGATGTATATGAATCAGCCGATAGATTCGAAGAAGTGTATGAAGAGATCGTTGATCGTTTACTTACTTTAGCCCGAGAAAACGAGCGGCAAGGCAAGGAGCTCGTCTATTGTGTGCCGGGTCATCCTCTGGTTGGAGAATCAACGGTAACACTTTTGGCATCAGTAGCTGAGACGAGAGGAATTGATATTCATATTGTGCCCGGTCTTAGTTTTATCGAACCAGCGCTCCAGTCAATTGGCGTAGATGCCCTGGATGGCATTCAGCTGTTCGATGGAATTGAAATAGCCGGTTACTTCCATCCACCGATCAGTTGCGACATACCGTTGCTTATTGGCCAAGTCTACGGAAAACGACTGGCGAGCGATTTGAAATTGGCGTTGATGTCTCATTATCGAGACGATCACGAGGTCATTCTGGTGCATGCTGCTGGAACCCGGGAGGAAAAAACGGAAAAATTACCCTTGTACGCAATTGACCGGAGTACGGAACTCGCCCATCTGACAAGTCTTTATGTTCCGGCCTCTCTCCATCGGAGTACACTTGCTGCTTTAGCAGAAACAGTGGCTTATTTGCGAAGTCCGGATGGCTGTCCTTGGGATCAAGAACAAACACATCGAACGCTGCGTCAAGGGTTTTTGGAGGAAGTGAGCGAGGTTCTTGAAGCGATAGATAAACAAGATCCTGAAAGTTTAAGAGAAGAGTTGGGAGATGTCCTTTATCACGTTGTGATGCAAGCCCAGATTGCTAGCGAAGAAGGCGAATTCCTATTGAGTGAAGTGATTGCCGGCATCGAGGCTAAACTTAAAAGAAGGCATCCTCACGTATGGGGGGATATTCAAGTGGCCGACTCAGCCGAGGTTGTGCGCAACTGGGAATCCCAAAAGGAACAAGAAGAAGGGAAGCAGACTTCTGGTAATTCACAACTTGGCAAGATACCGCTTGGATTGCCTTCCCTTGCGAGGGCGCAGAAAATCCAGAAGAAAGTACAGAGGGTTGGGTTTGATTGGCCAGATATTTCTGGAGTCAAGGCTAAGGTTAACGAAGAATTTGATGAATTAGTAAATTCAGATACACATGAAGAACAATATCAAGAGTTGGGCGACCTTATATTTGCCGTGGTAAACTGGGCGCGTTGGCTGGAGATTGACGCGGAAAGTGCGCTTAGGGAGGCCAATATTCGGTTTATCGGCAGATTTGAATCTCTGGAAAGGATCGCAGAGAATAATGGTCAGATCTTAGCGGATATGGAGATAGATCAGCTCGAGGCGCTATGGGAGCAAGCAAAGTCCGAGCTGTAGCTGCCGCAACTAGCATATGGAGTAACTTCCCGAAACCAAACAATAAATTGAGCTTAGATTACGTTTTTTGGCAAAGGGAGGAGGTGTCGTGTCCAACGCATTTGATATTGTTTTACCCATACTGGCTGTCGCTAGTTTGCTTTTGGCACTATATTTTTTCGCAGTTGCGGTTGCGGCCAGAAGGGGGATGTCAGCCAATAATTATGATGTTGAGAAGCAAAAAAAGCGCCAGAATTCCCTAGTAGCCTTCGCACGGTCTGGTTTTTTCTTGCTCCTTGCCTTGATATTTTTTTCCGTATTTGGTATTAACGCGCTTCCGGAAGAGGTAGCTCGACCTGCCGTGCCTACCACAGTCGGCACGATTGTGCCCGAAGCGACAGAGCCGATAGCAACCATATCATCACCGGCCACTCCCACTTCTAGGTCATCAACGCCAACTAGCCCAATACCTACTCGAACTCCATTGCCCACCGATACGCCGATACCAACCGATACGCCCGTAGTTTTAACAGCGATTGTCGCGAGTCCAAATGGATTGTGGCTTCGTGAAGCACCCGGAGGTACTCAGCAGCTTGAATTGATTCCCGATGGCACAACGCTGCTCGTACTTGATTCAAAAGCAGTCTTCGAAGAAATAGAATGGCAAGAAGTGGAAACTGAAGCTGGCAATACCGGTTGGGTAGCCGTTGATTTCATCATCTATCAGTAAAAACTGCGATAAATCTAACACCTAGCTATCTATAGGATTCTCTGCCCTAATAAACTAGCGGCAAGTTCAACTGCCAATTCACCGGTTTTATTTCCCGCATCCAGGATGGGATTGATTTCCACAATATCCAGGGAACTGACGTTTCCACTATCTCCCAACATCTCCATCACAAGATGCGCCTCGCGATACGTCAAACCTCCTGGGACAGGGGTGCCCACACCTGGCGCTTCTGTCGGATCTAAACTGTCCATATCAAGACTTACATGAATCTTCTTTAGATGTTTGAGTTGCTCTAGCGCCTTCATCGTTACAGAAGCGATGCTCATCTCATCTATATGGCGCATCGTGAATACATTTACGCCGCTTTGAGTCAATCGTGACTTTTCCGGCAAATCCAAGTCTCGAATGCCTATCTGTACGATGTCGGATGGCCGAACCTTCGGACCAGGATGCCCTAAATCAACTAGCTGCTTAGAACCTTGACCTACGAGCACGGCTACCGGCATACCATGAATATTTCCTGAGGGCGATGTTTCTGGCGTGTTAAAATCTCCGTGGGCATCTATCCAAATCAAACCGATTGGTTCATCCTTTGACACGGCAGCGACAGTACCGATACTTATGCTATGATCACCTCCGAGGTATAAGGCGAAATCTCCCTGGGCGACACATTGCCGGCCGATACAGTAGATTGACTCGCAGGCTTCTGCAACAGCTTCCAGGTGTCTGACCGAACCAACCACGATGCGCTCTTCAGGATTCGGAACCTGGACATTGCCTTCATCATGAACTTCGTAACCCAATCTTTTTAGCTTACTATGTAATCCGGCATAACGTATGGCGCTAGGACCCATATCCACTCCACGCCTATTTTGACCCAAATCCATTGGAACCCCGATGACACGAACCATATTCTTATCCATAGTTATATCCAATATATGTTTAACAGCTTAAGCATACGATTTTCATGGAGCAACCTGCCTAGAATTCCAATTGTGTTACTCCAAGCATGAAGTAATCATAACTCGTTTGTTGCTTTTACAGCATCTCAGTTTTGTATACTTTTTTGGCGGACGAAATTGCAGACCCTATAATCAAGAGATGGAGAAATTGACCTGGACACTGAGACAAGTGTCTTGGCCGGCCGATTGGGAATCGCTATTTGATCGAGTGGCGCCTTTGATTGTCGAAATTGGATTTGGCAATGGTGAGTTCTTGGTCAATCTGTCATCTCACCATCAGCATGCCAATGTAATTGGCTTAGAGGTTTCCCGGCCGTCAATCGAGAAAGCCGAACGTAGAATCGCAGCAATGTCGATAAGCAATCTACGTCTCATTCAAGGGATGGCCCAATCGACATTGTGGCTGCTTTTTCAACCTGGCCAGATAGCTTCACTTTATATAAATTTTCCGGATCCTTGGCCTAAGGGTGGTCATTTTCGCCGCAGGCTAATTAGCGAACGGTTTCTACACCTTGCCGCGACTCGCATGATTCCCGGTGCGACCTTAGATATTGCTACAGATCATACAGAATACGCCGGGTGGATCCTCGATCGGCTGAACCGAACTCCTTTTTTTAGTAGTCGTATAGAGGAGTCCTTCCAGACCGATGATGAGTTTAGGATTCAAACCAAATATGAAGAAAAGGCAGTAACGGCTGGCAAACAATGTTACTATTTTAAATGGAGACGGGTTGAAGATGACCCTCCAGATAAGTTTCTAATTCCAAAGGAATTGCCTATGCCGCATGTGGTTGTATACACCCCATTAGATTTGAATCAGATTGCCGGAGAATTTCGTTCAAATGAAATTAGGGCAGGAGATATCACGATCCGATTCATTGAACTCTACGTTTCGCAGAATTACCGGACGCTGGTCATTGATACCTTTATTCGAGAAGACTGGTTGGATCAAAGATTGGTGATAGGAATTTCTGAGAAGGATCCAAACGAGTATAAGATTCAGCTTCATGAAGCTGGCTTTCCGAGAGCCACACCGGGTGTTCACCTAGCTATCAGATCTCTTGCGAATTGGCTCATAGGACTGAAAGAGAGCGGGTTGCTTTTAAGGCATAATTTGCGAGATATATCTGAGGAAAAAAAAAGACAGTGACAAGCAGGCCGCTTTCACCGTCTATGCCAAATAAGAAAATATAGTAAGCTCCCCCACCAAGCCCACCTACCCGGTTTTAATTCAGTATGCCCCTTCCCGGTTATAGAAGTCTTTGACTTCAACAAACCGCTTCTGTCAAAGACAACGAACCCCGCCACCTTTTTTTGTCGCAAACGGCGACAGATGGCCCTTCCAGAGATGCCCAAAAGTCAGGGCTGCCCGGTAAAACACCAGATAACAAGTGGTGCTTTGATAGACAAATACTTACTATACAATCATATTACAATTGCTATTTCTTGTCACTAGCCGAAACGCCTAGATTTTGTAGGGTTTGCTGACGGAATCTCGTCAAAACGACTAGTTTTACTGAATTACTCTGGCAAACTTATAAGACCTTTGCTCAAGGCATAAAGCGTAAGGGCAGCGGTACTATGTAAATCCAATTTCCGCATCATGTTTGAGCGGTGGGTGCGAATCGTCTTCTGACTAACAAATAACTGTCTGGCGATCTGTTTGGTTGTCATCCCTTCCGCGATGAGTTGCAGTACTTCACGTTCGCGCTTAGTTAGTGAATTCAGGCTGTCTAAATCTCCAAAATCATCAGCGTGATGAAGATAATTCTCCATTACTGACTTTGAGATCAGTGGACTGAGGAAGGCTTCACCTTGAGCTGCCGCCTCCACGGCTGCGACCAGATCTTCAGGTGCAGTCTGTTTGACCAAATAACCTTCAGCGCCAGCGCTTAATGCCTGAAATATGTAGGCCTCGTTGGCATGGACGGTAAGTATCACAATATTAATCTCGGGATACTTTTCCTTTATCCGCCTAGTCGCCTCAATTCCATTAAGATTTGGCATTGTGATATCCATTACCACGACATTTGGACGCAAGTTAGATGCCAGTTCAAATGCTTGATTGCCATCTTCCGCTTCGGCAACGACTTTTATTATGCTTGATTGATCTAATAAGGCGCGTAAGCCAGCTCGAACAACCGTATGATCTTCAGCTAGAATAACCCTTATCGGCCTCATTGATAGTTTTCCAAGGGGATGTTGATCCGAAGTTCGGTACCATGACCGGGCAGAGAATTGATTTTCAGATCTCCATCAAGTGAATTAATCCGCTCACGGATGGCAACCAAACCTACGCCCTTATCGACATTATTTGAATTGAGTACTTTGTCAATATCAAATCCCTGCCCATCATCCGTGATCTCCAGATGAAGCTGAGACTCGTTTCGTTCTAAACAAAGCTGGACACTACCGGCATTTGCGTGCTTTGACACATTCGTTAGCGCTTCCTGAATAATGCGGTATAGGCCAGTTTCTACTGATTCAGAATAGCGTCCTCCCAGGTTGATAGTTTGAAGGTTAATTTTCAGTTCGCTACGATTGGAAAGTGTATTTACATACCAACGTAATGTCGGCTCCAAGCCTAAATCCTGCAGCATTGCAGGCCGTAATTCCAAAGAGAGGTCTCGAACTTGGTGCGTCAGCTGATCGACGATCGCTCTGGTATCATTTATCTTCATTCCAACTGTAGAAGACAAATTTGCATCCAACTCATTCTCGATCGAAGCCAGATTAAATGTAATCGCTGTCAAAAGTTGGCCCATCTCATCATGCAATTCATAAGATAGATGTTTTCTTTCATTTTCTTGTGCTCCAATCAACCTGTTTGATAATTGCCTCAGCTCAAGACGATGTTGTTCAACCGTATCTCTTAACCTGGCATTATGGATGGCGATTGCCAAGGAACTAGCAACTTCTTCCGCTGTTTGTTGATATCTCTTGTTCATCGTTCCAGGGTGAATGGCCGAAAGATTGAGGGCACCAATCAACTTGCCTGAAACCAATAACGGCGTGGACAGGATAGAAGACAACCCCTCTGCAGCCAAATGATCAGCAAAGTCGCTTTCGCCTTCTAGCTGAGCGATGTCAGGTACTATCCATGTATCGCCACCTGGCAGATAATTGAGTTCCTGGACCAATGGTATTTTTTGTTGTGGCGTATCGTCAGGCGGAAGACGTCGTTTATCATGAATAGCCAGTAGCTCTAACTCTTTTTTGGCGAAATCGAAAAGAACAATTGTTGCTCGATCATAGGGAATCAGGTTGGATAGTTTTCGTAAAGTAACCTGGGCGATTTTTCTAGCCGATCGTGCCGAAAGAATCGCCTGGTCTATATCATTAATTAGTTGAAGTCTTTCGCTAAGACGGGCAAGATTACCTTCGGCTATCTTCCGTTCGGCTAACTCTTGTTGAACGGTAGCATATAAGTCGTCGTTATACAGTTTTAATGCCAAATGACTGGCCAGGGTTTTGAGCATCTGGATGTCTTCGGAATTGTAATAATTATCGGGACGACGCTCTCCGAACAACCAGAAACCAATGGGGTTTCCTCTAACCTCAAGAGAAATGATTAAATGCAACCATTCTAATTCTCTTGAATTGGTAATATCATTATCCTTACTTGAAATCATATAGACTTCACTGAACTGATGCAATTCCCTTATTCGGTTTTCATCTAGCGACATCTGCTCAAGATTTAGGCCATGTTGGTACAGATAGCTACTTTGTCGACCTTTAAATAAGACCATAACTGATTCTTCCACTTGGAGAACAGGCAGTAGATTCTCCAGGAGTAAACTAGATACTTCTTTGTGACCAGATGCCTCATTTATCAGTTTCGAATAATTATTAACGATATCCTGACGATTATATCGTTCGCCATATGCCAGGCGGCCGATTATCGAAAAAATGATATCTCGTACCGGCAGTACAGCCAGCATCAATGCCACCATAACGCTGGCAAAAAGTAATAACTCGTTTGATACAGCGATTTGAGGTCGAGTGTAGTTAAATACGATGATTAGTAAGGACAAATAAATTAAGAACGCTGAATATAAAGCTAACAAGCGGTTAAATCGCGATTCTTGTCGCCCAAGTTGATGTTTGTATAAGGCGTAGCCATAGAAAAGTGGCATGGCGGGCATGGCTAATAGTAGGAGATTGATCGCGGATTGACCGGGAACACTTCCCATTACCTGAGGAACGACCCAAAGAAGCACTGCCATTCCAGGCGCTATCATCAAGCCAGTTAACATGAACCGGGAAGCAAGACGGTCGGCCGATGGCGGTCTGAGAAATGACCGGAAGATTAAGATAAAAGCGCCGATTAGGATCGCTAGGGCAAATACATAGATAAAAAGATTATCCGGTACAGCTCGTCGAATTTCTGCCAGGGCAAAGGTGATACTCATTATATAAAGAAGAGCCAACCAAGCTGGCAAAGATTTGCGTAGCAGGCTTATTGGAGCCGTTAGGTGAAGATGAATGATGACTGGTACCATTAGCCAAGCAACAGCACGTGTTAATTGGTGAGAATAGGCGGAGTCACTCGAAGAGTTTATGCCGATTGATAACCAAATCGCGGCCAGATAAGAAAATACGATAAATAGTAACCATTTATCATCATGCGGGTGCATGATTAAAAGAACGACCGTAGCTACTACCCAAAAAGGCAGGCTGATGATTAAGGCAACGGCCGTTGCGCTGACCGCATCAATATATGTCGAATCGTTCAGGCGGTGCGTGACGGTAATGACATCTTCTCCTCGGAGGACTGTAACCGGAACGATACCTTCTACTTCATTTTCAAGGAATACCTGAAGGATGGCGGAATCTTCTTCAGTGTTAAAATCATGATCTTTTACAGCAAGAAGCCGATCACCCACCTGGAGGTTTTCTGGAGAATTAATGCAATTTTCCTCAAGAGGCGGGCAGCTGTCGTTTGTCAGAACAACATATTCTTGGCTTAGAGTAAGGGCGAAGCGTCGAGATTGAACTGAAAAGACCAGCGCATAAAAAACGCAAATTCCAAGTATGGCCAGGGCGATTATCACATAATACTTACGAAGATTGTCTGCTTTTTGTGTCGTTTTCACTTGGCTCACAGAGGCGAATTTCAAAGTAGCAATACGCGATTACTCAATACAATAATAGCCAGATCGATGATTCAGGCAAGGGAAAACACATTAGAAAAACACTCGGTCAGAGTCATTCGTTTACTCAATGTAAGATATCGGGATGTTTTCTAAATAGATTGGGATGCCAAGAGGACACTGTGAATTATTTCGGCACATAAATGGTACGTCGAGAGATGATGGCATTCTTCTTCGGTTGTTGTTAGATCTATCGCGCATCTTACCGATATTTGCCATACACTTCTCCATCAGAAGCCATTCCTGGGATACAATCACGCTATGGTCAAAAGGCATTTTTACCTTATCATCTTTCTAATAAGCAGCCTTGTCCTTCTTATTATGGCTTGGATAATGCTTCCAATATTAGTCGACTCCATGCCTGGCCGAATTCGGGGGCGTATTCCTGAAGAAATCATGATGGTTATTACAACCCCTTTGCCTACTTCTCTGCCTGTTCCGCTAATGGCCGAAGTATCAGAACTGGCGGCAATGGAAATTCCAACATTAGAACCAATTCAAAGCCCAAAATCTACTCAGGCGATGATAGATCAGTCAGTTGAACCAACTATTAGATCAGCCTCGACAAGTGTAGCTAATGTGAGTCCCTCACCAATGGCAACTCTGAGACCAACACAGGAGCCAACGTCCACGAGAACGCCAATCGTCTTGCCATACCGGGCCCGAATTGAGGGCCTGGAGTTAATACCCCAAAAATTCAACAATTGCGGTCCCGCTAACTTAACGATTTCGTTGAATTTTTATGGGCACTCAGTGGATCAACTTTCCGTAGGGGAAGCGCTAAAACCAAACTATGACGATCGAAATGTGTCCCCAGAGGAACTAATCAACTTTGTTGAGCAGGAAACGAATCTCAATTCTGCGGTGTATAGAGGCGGCGATTTGCTGATTATCAAACAGTTGTTAGCCGCCGGTTTCCCAGTAATCGTCGAAAAAGGTTTGCTCTTGAACGATTTTCATGGATGGATGGGCCATTACCTTACCCTAATTGGCTACAATGAGTCTGAGCAAAAATTTGAGGTACTCGATACTTTCTTGGGACCTTTTGACGGCGGCCGTCGCTATATAGATTTTCAAGAACTTGACACGCACTGGGCCGAATTTAACTATACTTTTTTGCTAATTTACGAAGCTGAGGATCAGCTGATTATCGAGACTATATTAGGACCAAATTTTCTGGATGAAATCACAATGTGGCAGAATGCAGCCCGAAAGTCTCAGGTAGGGCTCGGAAAGGATGGGCACGATCCATTCCTTTGGTTTAATCTCGGTTCCAGTCTTACCGAACTAGGAGAACTAACTGGGGATCACGTTTATTTTCAAAGCGCAGCAAACGCCTTTGACCGGGCAACTACAATTGGATTACCTTGGCGTATGTTGTGGTATCAATTCAATCCATATCGAGCTTACCTAGCAACCGGCCGTTTGGACGATGTGATGCAACTTACCAGTGCGATGCTCACCAGTGGCGGAGGGCAAAATGTTGAAGAGACTTATCTTTATCGGGGACATGCCCAGGTAGCCAAAAATGACTTTGACGGGGCCGAACGTAGCTATAAAGCCGCCATCAGGTTGAATCCGGGCATGCAAGCGGCCTTTTTGGCTTTGGCCGAAATTCAAGCAACGGACGGTTCCTAAAATTTTGCTTCGCTTCAGATTGTTTTACTTAATGACGTGAATAGAAATCTATTGTCCGTTCGATGAATACTTTGTCACCTGCGCCGAGGAATGTATGAGGTAATCCCTGGTAGACATGACATTCCACCGGGTGGTTGAGTTCTTTAAGTTCTACACAAAGATTATCTGACCAATCGAATGGCACAACCTGATCGTCCACGCTGTGGTGAATGCTAATTGGCGCCTGAATTCGTTCCAAAAAATTGATCGGCGATATTGTATCTAGCGTTGCTTTGGGAGCCGATAATTCAAAGTCCCCGACACGGCCATCACTCCAAATCCTAATCTGTTCATAATTCAGAACTTCATCACCGCTCATAGAACCATAGAGAACGGCCGCCTGGATATAGGGTTCGTTGTTGACAGCTATAACTCTAAGGACGACGCCGCCACCCATACTATGGCCCCATAAATGTATATTCTCAGTGTCTGCACGCCGTAAATAACCAAGGGGATCCTGACTCTGCTCTCGAATGATGCTGATGAGATTTAGAACGTCAATTGCCAAGCCGGTGCGAAAGTAGTCTGCCCCTGAATCGGAAGGTGGAAAACCCCTTAAATTGGGATGAATCACAAAAAATCCAGCCTCGGCCAAAGTATCTGCATAACGGGTAGTATATGTCAGAGTCTGGTACTCCTCCGGATCAATATAGCCGTGCAAAACAACGGCTACCGGAAAATTGTCTCCTTCATTTGGTACATTCATAAAGCCATAAATTGTTAGTTGATCGCTAGGATAGGCAATGAGATACCGGGTAAAAGAATCGTTGATTTCGAGGGTATCCAGGATGTCGAGTACTCCGCCGCCATAGCTGCGAGATGCCAGTTCGATTATCGACAGGCCGTGGTATGGATCTTTCGTCGCTTGGAACGATGGCGTTTCAACTGTCGGCGCTGAAGTAGGTCTTTGCCGTGCCGCCGTGGCTGGTACCATGGTAGATAATGGTGTTGGTGAGGAAGCGGTTGCTTCCAAGCCCCCAGTTAGATTTCGTGTAGTAATGTGTGTGGCTGCCTGCGGAATCATTGTCGCAATGGGCAACAGGTTTTCTACAACTGGTTCCGGAGTGGCCCGATACTGTGGATCTCTTATATCACAGGCAACTATTAATATTGCGCCTGCTCCGAGTATGAATGCCCTCACCAAGTAAGATAGGCTAATTATTTTGAATTTCGAAAAACGCATTTACCCAGTTTATCCAACCGGCCACGACATTCCAAGGAATGTTTATAAATACTTGAAACGGTCACAATTAAAAGCTTCAACTAGGAAAAATCAATGAATATATGACGACCTTCAGTAATATAAAGACAAAATACAGCATTAGAATGTGACGTTTTTCACTATTGATAAATGTCAAAAACAGCGTAATATGTAAGCTAGTAAGAATGTGTCAGGGACACAATATTTCATTACAAAACATTTCAATTCTATTTAACAAAATCTCCCAGGAGGACCCATGAGCGTGAAGCGAATATTTCCTGTTCCTTCTGACCTGGATATTGCCCAGGCAGCAGAAGTCAAGCCGGTCGAAGAGATCGCAGCCAAGATGGATTTGAATGAAGATTACCTGATCCCGTATGGCAAATATATGGCCAAAGTTCATCTGGATGTTCTGAAAGATCTGGCTGACCGGCCAACTGGCAAATATATTGATGTGACTGCCATAACACCAACTCCCCTAGGTGAGGGAAAAACGACGACTGGAATCGGTCTTGTTCAAGGGCTGGGTGCAATTGGTCATAATTCAATTGCCTGCATCCGCCAACCGAGCCAAGGTCCAACGTTCGGTATCAAGGGTGGAGCTGCAGGAGGCGGATACAGCCAGGTGGTGCCGATGGAGGAATTCAATTTGCACCTTACCGGTGACATACACGCAATTACAGCCGCTACCAATTTAGTTGCGGCAGCAATTGACTCTCGATGGTTTCACGAGACCCGCCTAAATGATGCCAAACTCGAAGAAATGGGACTCAAACGTCTCAATATTGATCCATACAACATTACCTGGAACCGAGTAGTAGATGTTAATGATCGTTCCTTGCGAAATACGATCATTGGCTTGGGCGGCAATTGGGACGGCCGTCCGCGACAAGCCGGTTTTGACATCACCGTGGCCAGCGAAATCATGGCTATCTTGGCATTGGTAAATGGTGATGATTACAACTCAGCCCTACATGACTTGAGGGAACGTTGTAGCAGGATTGTTATCGGCCAGAGTACGGATAAGAAGCCTATTACGGCCGAAGAACTGCAAGTTGCCGGCGCGGCCACAGTCTTAATGAAGGATGCCATCAATCCTACATTGATGCAGACACTCGAGGGGCAGCCAGCGTTCGTTCATGCAGGTCCCTTTGCCAACATCGCCCATGGTAATTCATCCATTGTGGCTGACAAAGTTGCCTTACGCCTAGGTGATTATGTGGTTACTGAATCAGGTTTCGGTGCCGACATCGGGATGGAGAAGTTCTTTAATATCAAGTGCCGATACTCAGGCTTGATACCTGACTGCGTTGTATTAGTAGCAACCATAAGAGCGCTAAAGATGCACGGCGGTGGACCACGGGTTGTGGCCGGTCGCCAACTCGATAAAGCGTATACGGCGGAAAACCTTGAATTATTAGAAGCAGGCGCCGCAAATTTGGCCGTACATGTTCGGAATGCGAAACGATTTGGCATTCCGGTCGTGGTAGCAATAAATCGCTTTGCAACAGATACGGATGCCGAAGTCGAACTTGTTCGTCGATTAGCAGTTGACGCTGGGGCAGAGATTGCAGCGATGAGTGATCATTGGACGAACGGTGGCGATGGGGCGGTTGAATTAGCTGAAGCAGTCGTTGAAGCTTGCGACAAACCGTCCAACTTTGAATTCTTATATCCGGTGGAGTGGCCAATTAAGAAGAAAATCGAAACTGTCGCGAAAGAGATCTATAATGCAGGGGAAGTTGTCTATGAACCTTTAGCTAACCGACAAATAAAGAGTTACGAAGACAACAACTTTGGTGGGCTACCCTTATGCATGGCAAAGACTCATTTGAGCATCAGCCATGATCCTAAGCTTAAAAACGCTCCATCCGGATTTACGTTGCCAGTTCGAGAAGTTCGAGCTTCTGTAGGTGCCGGCTTCATTTACCCCCTGTTGGGGCAAATGAGAACGATGCCCGGTCTACCTAGCAAACCCGCCTACATGAACGTCGACATCGACGAAGATGGAAATGTAGTAGGTCTGTTCTAGAATCACAAACAATCTGAAATATCGGGTT
>JBFFVR010000002.1:0-21757 GCA_041570685.1 Promineifilaceae bacterium (SeqCode) | reverse complement strand
TATACCAGGCCTTAGAAGAGCCTGACCCGATGGCCACAGTAGTCGCTCCAGCCGCAGACATATTCGCCTCCGCTGAGGAGTTGGTCGAGCCAGTAGCAGAAGTAGAGCCAGAGATTGAAGCTGCCGCAGTAGAAGAAGAAGTTATGGCTGAGGATGAGGCAAACGCCGATGACGAAGCTCCGACCGATATGGATGTTGTTGATGAGGCGCCGGCTGAGGAAGCTCGTATTGAAGAGGCGCCGGCTGAGGAAGCTCGTATTGAAGAGCCCGAGCCAGTCGAAGTCGAGGAAGAAGTGGCCTTTACGCCTGTGCCTGCTACGGATGATTTGAGTCAGTTAGCGGATGATCCGCTTGTTGTAGCAGAGGAAGTTGCAACCGAGGATGAAGATTTCACCGCCACGATGATCGATGAATTGCCCCAATTTGAAGAACTTGAAATCTCAACTGAACCAGAGGTTGAATCGATGGCTGATGAGCCGGAGGAGTTACCCGCCATTGATGCCCCATCAATGACTGATGAAACGGCTGTGGCTCCTGAAGAACCAGAGGAATTACCAGCCTTCATAACGGATTCTTTAACTGAAGAGCCACCCGAAGCCCCTCAAGAGCCAGAAGAGTGGGCTGCATTTGAAACACCGTCAGTACCCGAAGAACCGGCCGTGACCCCACCAGAACCCGATTCGTTGTCGACATTTGAAGCGCCACCTCCTGAACCGCCGAAGAGTGAACCAGAGCGTTTCCCAGAATTTAGCGAAAAGGAAGATGCGACGATTATCGATTCAGGTGAACCGCTTCAGGCCTTTGATATGCAAGCCCCACCACCTCCGATCGAGCCTGAAATTGTTGCTGATGGGGGAACGAAAGACAACCGAAACCGCAATATAATTATTGCTGTCGTAGCCGCTATTCTTTTATGCTGTTGCTGTTTGATTGTATTAGCTGCTATAGTGATTACTAACGGGAATGTCTCAACAACATTCTAATAGTGTTAATAGTGTGCTGAAGTCCGTTTGAGAAGATTTGTCTAACGAGAATGCGCTAGTTGAATAAGAATAAGATGAACCAGGCCTTTAACTGGCCTGGTTTTCATTTTCTCCCTCGACCGTCTCGAAATCCCCTTCAATAATTATCGAGTTGCTGATATTTTCAACATTCTCTGTGGATCCATTGGAGCCAGGATCTACTGCAGCTATTTCTTGCTGCGAACGGAGGGTTCGCAGTTGTCGAGCAACGACATCCTGAGGAGCTAATTCAATAAAAACCTTAGCCCCGACTATTAGGGCCGTCAAATCATCTAACTGCCCGAGGCCAGGGATGAAGTCCGGGATAAAATCAGTTGGAATCAGAATATATATAAACGCCAAGGCTGGTAATATCTTCAAATAAAGAGGCACCTCTGGACTTCGAATTAATTGCCAAACCAATCGCATCTGGTGCCACATTTCTTTCCAAAAACCTTCATCTTTTACTCTTGCTGTCAACGTTTCTTCCTTTGCAGATTCATCACTCGGATTTTCACCGTCTAAGTTTTTAGCCATACTTCACCTCTCAATACGCTTTAACTACGTAGTGGTTGCAGAAAATTAACGCTGGCTAACGGCATAATCTGACAATTCCGGCAGAATCGGATTTACGTCGTAGGATTTCCATTCATTGATACCGCCGGCCGTAAAGATAGTAAATCCTATCACATATCCATCTTGGCGCACCCCGGCATCATACCAGGCCAGTTGATTAATAAAAGCCTCAGTACCGGTTCTCCCTAATCCTTGGTGTTCCCAGTAGCTTTGAAAATCTTTCCAGCCAAGTCCACTAGGGCCGGGCCGATTCCCAATGATACCATCAATTCCCGCCTCGCTTATAACCAGAGGTATGACCATATCACCGGGCTCTAATATTTCACGATAAAACCAACGATATCGGAAAGTTAGGCTACCTCTATCTGGATACGCATCGTAACCTGGTAACGGGGAGCCATATAGAAAGGTCATATCTGGGGCGCCGTATTCATGGAGCGATAAGATTCCCCCATTTTGTCTGGCTGCTTCGATGGCTGGCAAGAATAATTGAAACTCGTCTAACTCAGGAACTCCAGTTGAGAAGCCACCTATGGCACAGCGGAAACCATGCTCCGCCATGAGGCGAACACGCTCTTGTTCGAATCGGGAATACCAAATCATGTTGTCGTAATTGGGATCAGGTTCATTCCATGCTTCCCAATAGTCTACCGCCGGATTTAAACGGTAGATTTCCAAATACTTGTTGACAAATCGCTGAGCTGCCTCCTCTGGTTCGCCAGAAAAATCTTGCTGATCGACCGCATGACGGCCGATCGTGAGTGTCCGGGGAGAGACTTCTTTTACTTCAGCCAAGAACCCAAGATCTCCTACGGCCTTCATCACGGCCGGCTGGGATCGCCTGACAAATTCCATGATATTTGGATCATTATTTTGAACCACATGCAATCCCATCTTGCTGGGTCCTAAGTCATCGGTTGGTGGCAAGTCAGGGAGCTGACTAATGTAGCGAGTAGCTGTTGCTGTCGCGGTCGGCGTCGCGGTTGGCGTTGGTGTACGGGTCGGAATTATGTTAGTTGCGCTGGGTGAGATCGCGATCGGTATCGTATCCGGTAGCGGGCTAGGCTCAACCATGGATATAGGCATGGGGGTATAGGTAGCCGGAACATAGGTATCTTCAGGCGTTGGCGCGGGCTGATCATTTGAGTCGTTTGAGATCGATAGTGGAGCAGCGGCGACAACTAGCGTTGGCAATGGTGCCTCAACACTACAAGCACTGAGTAAGATCAAAATAGCCGGGAACACTAGAAGGAAAACTGAAAAACTCCACAGATTATTTCTGTGCATGGCGGAAATCTTACCATCCCTTTTCGGCCGGAGCCAAACTTTATTTGCGACGTTTAAGGCTAATGCTACAATTTATTTTGATGGCACTCCTGACAACGAAAATATTACTGGACCAGGAATCGTGATTAATATCTTATGAATATGTTAATCCTAATTGCTAAAGTTGCCATCGTCCTATTCTTCCTATTTATGTTCCTTAGAAGCGACAAGCTCGTCTGGGGCATAGGCCTTCTAACTGTAACTAGCGCTATTCTCCTAGACACTTTACTAAGCACTTTTGGCTGGGAAGAGATAGTTGCTACCTTGGGATTCTTCTTTTTCGTGTTCGCGGGGGTAATCTTTTCAGGTGCAGCTATTTGGTTTTGGCTCGTCGTCCGCCCTTATTTACCACCCAATACAGATAAAGAGGTTGAAAGCCCCGAGCAGATCGTTGAAAGACCTGTCGTTGCGCCTATTGCCGAGGCTTCAGATGTCTCCTCCAATCCGGCTGTCGATCGGAAAATGCTGTATGAGCAAATGCAATCAGGGCTGGGTCCAGAAGATTTATTGGACCTTACCTTTGATTTAGGTTGGTCAGAAAATGATGTTGTCCAATTTAATCAAGACAATGATGAGCTAATCTTGAGGATAATCAATACAGCTGAAGCAAGGGAGCAGTTGGGAGCACTTGCGTTAGCTGTTGAACGAATCTTAACACCTCTTCCAGTGGATAAATTGCCACGCCTTGAGCGAATTAGCGCGGAATCGCCTCAGACTATCCTGAGACATTATCTAATAGCCCACTATTCACTCGAAGAATTGGAGAACATGGCTACACAACTCGGCATCGATTGGGAACTTATCGGTGGCGACCGTAAGCAAACAAAAATCCGCAATTTACTTTGGTACTTGATTCGGAGGAATCGCCTCCAAGAGCTGATCGATCTGATGGCTGAAAAGGCAACCGTTTAAGTAATGCTGATGATCTTAAATACCAATATTCTGCTTTTCTCGCATTTATCTACCACGAAGTCATATCTTAGAGATTAGATTCTATGTCGCTCTTTCATTTGTTTTTGAAAATCGATCACCGGGAGGATCTTGATAACACATGCGCCGACCAAGCTTAATATTCTTAGGAATTTTGTTTTTTCTAACATTTACATTGATCCTTTCTGTCGATTCCTCCTTAAATGCTGTGGAACCTTCTCGCCCCGATCGGGATGATACGCATAGCCCCAATCTGCTGCGGAATCCCTCATTTGAAGGTTCATACTCGGCCTACGTTCCGCCAAACGGGCATCCGGATTGCCCTCATGGCGTGTGCCAGACAGCTCAAATGGCTTCCGATTGGACTCCCTGGTGGCAATCGCATAATCCGCAGGACGACCCGTGGATCATTCGGATGCCGGAGTATAAGCCGGCGGCTCCTTTCGAAAACCGGATTTTTGATGGACAAAATGCTCAACAATATTTCACCTTTCATTCAACGCATCGAGCAGGATTTTATCAGCGAGTCAAAGTTGACAGGGACTGTACCTATGAATTCTCAATCTGGGGACATGCCTGGTCTTCCACAGATGACAATCCGGAGACTAGTGATGTCCCTCTTTATCAAAAAGTTGGCATCGATCCGACCGGCGGCACCAACTGGACCAAAGAGGAAATCGAATGGAGTGCTGCCCGCTGGCAACCAAATGAGTTCGACCTCTTCACAGTAACCGCTGTCGCCTTTGACGATCATATCACCGTTTTCACCTTTTCAGAGCCTGAATGGCCAGGAAAGCACAATGACGTTTATTGGGACAAAGCCAGTCTGACTAAACAAGGCTCTGTCTGTGATACCAACATGGATGTAACGCCTGATTCAGAAATTGAGCTCCAAACAAAGTTCTCCGAACCGAAAGAGATTAGCCAAACAATTCATATCAGCCTACCAAATAATCCTGGGATATCATGGCAGGCGGAGCTAAAGTCAGGAGGGACTCTTACGCCGACGTTGAGTGCAACCAGCGGTTCTCCAAATGAAGATCTGGTGGTTACCGTCGATAGTAATGGAAAATCTTTGGGAAGCTATTCTACGGAGCTCACGATTACTTCCAAACCGCGTCTTGTGGGCAGTCCGGTAACAATTCCTATTAATCTGTTGATTTGGGACGAGATGCGCGTATCGCCAACGGAAATCGCATCAATTGTCTTGGATTCTGAGCCTAGAGTGATTAGCAGAACGGTCCATATCGATATGCCAAATAATCCTGGATTTACTTGGCAGGCTGTGCTAGAGCCTGGAGGAATCTTAACACCTGATTTAAGCGCTGGCAGTGGGTCTCCAACAGAGGACTTGATTATCACCGTCGATAGCACTGGCAAGACACCTGGTCGCTATTCGGCCGAAGTGACCATAACTTCTGTACCGCAGCTTAATGGTAGCCCAACAACCATTCCCATTGTCTTAATAGTTGCAGAACAGATAAATGAAGCCTATTTTCCAGCGATAAAATTAGAATGATCAACAACCAATTATGGCCGCAGCCAAAATGGCAGTCGGTTAGATATTACGCTCACCCCTCTGTTCAAACATATGAATATTAAAACAAAATAGGCATCCTCTGAGGATGCCTATTCTTATCTTTTTGTTTGACGGCTAAATCAGCCGATAGCCTAGAGCATCTGGTTATTCGGCGGCCTTATCAACGGTGTCGCCTGTACTCGCGCCAGGCTCTGCAGCGGCATCTTCTTCGCTTCCCTCACGCACGCCTTCTCGGAAGCTTCTTACACCGCGCCCGAGTTCCTCGCCAACTTTTGCGATACGGCCGACACCAAATACCAATAACACGATAACCAGGATGATTACCCATTCCCAACCGCCTAAGTTTGGCATAATTCAGACTCCAATTCCTAATATTGTCAATGCGATATACTTGACATTATTTTTCTTATCTCATGGACATTATAGCATTAACGAGTAAGGCAACGCAATGAACAACGATTTTCGGGAATGTAGAATGATCGCTAGTCTACGAAGCTCTCAACGCTTTGAACTCCGGTTAAATTGAGCAAACTTCATGATCGTGATTTTTTAATTTCTGAGGCTTCTAGAAGCGAAGACTGCGACAAAATCCATCATATTATTCTCGAATATTTACAAAACAAAAACCATTTATATCAGTTGCTCATGCTCTGTCTCAATGCTAAACTAAACTAACATGTCTCAGGCGTTGTATCGAAAATGGCGGCCGACTCGCTTTGAGGAAGTCGTCGGTCAAGATCACGTGTCCCGTACGCTGCAAAATGCCATTGCAGCGGATCGAATTGGCCACGCTTACCTTTTTTCAGGCCCCCGAGGAACCGGAAAGACAACCAGCGCTCGTCTTCTTGCTAAAGCAGCAAACTGCTTAGCTGAGGATCTTGGCCAGCGGCCTTGCAATGTCTGCCAACATTGTCTGGCTGTAAATCAAGGGCGATTTTTGGATTTGATTGAAATTGATGCTGCCTCTAACACTGGGGTCGATGACATTCGCGATCTGAGAGATAAGATTAGTTTTTCCCCTAGTGAAGGTCGCTATAAAGTCTACATCATAGATGAAGTGCATATGCTATCAATCGCCGCTTTCAATGCACTTTTGAAAACATTGGAAGAACCACCAGCTCATGCAATCCTCATTCTGGCAACAACTGAGGAACACAAAGTTCCACTTACCATTAAATCTCGTTGCCAACAATTCACTTTTCGCCTACTCACGACGAAAGAAATAATCAACCGTTTGTCCTGGTTGGTCGAACAGGAACAATTGACAGTTGAGGAAGAAGCGATGTTAATGATTGCCCAGCATGGTGCTGGCAGCCTCCGTGATGCAGAAAGTCTCCTAGATCAACTGGTGGCGGCTCCTGGTGATGTAATTTCTTTAGAGCGAGCCCAAACAGTTCTTGGTACTGCCCCTGAGGAAACGGTCCGAAATCTAACGAATGCCTGGATAAATGGAGATGGCGGGCTTGGACTAAGCATTATTCATTCGGCTCTTAGTTCTGGGACCGATGCGCGCCAATTTGCCCGCCAAATGGTAACTTATTTACGTCAGCTGTTACTTTTACAGACGGCCGGACGCGATCTTGATCTCGATGTGACACCCGAACAAAGAGAAGCTCTCAATCAACAGACAGGACAAATAGGTAGAGAACAGATTATAGAAGCGCTAAAGCACTTCAACGAAGCTGCCACAACCTTGTCGCGGAATTGGCAACCAAATTTGCCACTGGAACTCGCTTTCATCGAAGTGCTGCCAAGTACTAGTTCTGACTATTTGCCAGCGGAAAATGCAAAGGATCAATCAAATGGGGAAGATGTATCAATAAAGCCTTTATCCCCTGCATCCGAGGTGATCAAAGACGTCTCTTTAACTTCGGAATCGAGTCCGGATTCGGAAAGAGTCGAAGGTCAAAACCAGCCCAAATCCGATCAGAAACTTGCGCCTGAAACACTCAATGCAAACGGAATATCATTGAGTGATGTAACGGGAATTTGGCCTAGGTTGAGAGAATCAATTGGTAAACGTGATAAAAAATTGCAAGCCCTATTGGCTGCTAGCAAGCCGTTGGCCCTCGAGGGCAATGTCCTCATTTTGGGTTTTGACTATCCGATCCTGAAAGACAAATTTGATGGTAAAGCTCAAGCCAGTGAAAATATCGCCGATTCTTTAAGTACGTTGTTGGGAACGAAATGCTTAGTCAGAACCGTTGTGACCGAAAACTACACCATTAACGCCGCTGAAACAGCTGTAAAGCGGGAAGACTTTGAAGCCCTTGCCAACGAGCTTGGCGGTGTCGTTAGCAGCGGAGATAACTAAGCTGCATTAAGATCCAAAAAATCTTCTCTTTCAATTAAACAAGAAAATATCTTATAGTCGATTCAATCCAGGAGGATCAAAGATATGGCAAAAAGATCGTTTCGTGGAAAGCCTAAAAAAAGTAAAAGTCCTAGCCCGGGAAATCTGATGGCCCAAATGCAGGAAATGCAAGAACAAATGGCCGCCCAACAAGAAGCCCTGGCGGATGAAACCGTCTCAGTCTCGGCTGGGGGTGGCGCAATAACTATTGTCATTAGTGGTCACCAACGTGTGCAGTCCATCGAGATCCAGCCCGAATTGATTGATCCTGAAGAGAGTGAAATGCTTCAAGACTTGCTGGTAGCGGCCGTCAATGCAGCGATTGAACAATCTCAAGCGTTAGCCGCCCAGAAGATGGAAGGGGTGACTGGCGGATTGGATATGAACGACTTGTTGGGTGGTTTGGGTGGTCTTTAATGGCCTCTGGAAACGTTCTCCCTCAATCCGTTGAGCGATTGATAAATGAATTCGCCCGACTACCGGGTATAGGACCAAAGACAGCCTCGCGCCTGACATTTTATTTATTGAGAGCGTCGGATGAGCAGTCTGCCGAGCTAGCAGCTGCCTTGGATTCGTTAAAAAGTTCCACCAGGCTTTGCAGCGTTTGTTTTAACATCACTGAAGATGATCCATGCCAAATATGCGCTGACGATGGCCGTGATTTGGGGATGCTGTGTATTGTCGAGGAACCTCTAGATGTTGTAGCTATCGAGCGATCCCGTGCCTACATCGGTCGCTATCATGTTTTACATGGGGCCATTTCCCCGGTAGAAGGCATAGGCCCAGATGACCTTAAGATAGCCGAGTTATTAAAACGGCTTAACACTGAGAGGATCAATGAATTAATCTTGGCCACAAATGCCACCTTAGAAGGCGATGCCACAGCTCTCTATCTTCAGAGAAGATTAGCAACAATGGATATCAGGCTGACAAGATTGGCTAGAGGTCTGCCCGTTGGGGGGGATCTGGAGTATACAGATGAGATAACCTTGGGTCGGGCGCTGGAGGGAAGGCAAGAATTAGAGTAAGGATCATTCTTGCTAAAGCGGGAGTGGATGGGAGTCGAACCCACAGCCGCTCGCTCTGCGCGACCGGCCACCGATTTTGAAGA
This sequence comes from Promineifilaceae bacterium (SeqCode), assembly GCA_041570685.1. GTDB lineage: Bacteria > Chloroflexota > Anaerolineae > Promineifilales > Promineifilaceae > UBA11865. The sequence goes on along the minus strand of JBFFVR010000002.1, from coordinate 12,920 downwards.
ACGGGGCATCCACCGGGACACAACCACTCCCTCGAATTATGCACCACTATAGCTAATCCCCAAGACGAGAGCAACCTTTTTAGCCCATCATCAGGTGGATGGAGTTCCTAATCATTTTAATTCCAAGTTCTACGTATCGGGATCTTCTGATCGAGGCCTTATTTCAGCCTTTTAAGACGGGCGTTTGAAAGGCAAATATAACTGTCTCCAGGTCTGTTCTAAGGTGAAGCGATACTTGACAGCCAACTGCCGTTTGGATAGAATCACCGATGCTTAACGGCAGTCGCTTGACCACCTGCCGGGATAGCTCAGTTGGTAGAGCACTGCACTGAAAATGCAGGTGTCCCCAGTTCGAGTCTGGGTCCTGGCATTCTAGAGAGCGTACGCGGGTGTAGTTCAGCGGTAGAACGTCTCCTTGCCAAGGAGAAGGTCGAGAGTTCGAATCTCTTCGCCCGCTCCATAAAACAAGACCGGCAGGTAAGTAGCCTGCCGGTTTGACATTGGCGACGTCGCCAAGTGGTAAGGCAAGGGTCTGCAAAACCCTCATCACCGGTTCGAATCCGGTCGTCGCCTTGCAATTTAGAAACAGTCCTCAATAGTGTTTGGGGACTGTTTTTTTGTCTAGTGACGACTATACGGCCCGTCCTTGGTGGAAGCAGGTAAGCGCATGGTTTGGCCGGAGTTCAACCCAAACACCTTCTCCTGGGGCAATTTTCACGGTATGTGGCTGCCAGCTGCGGACTTTATAACCGTCATTCATTATGATGGAGTAAATATTAGCTATTCCCAAAAAAAGTATATCCTCAACATAACCATTACTACTGCTATTTGAAGCTCCCAAATAGACGTCATCCGGCCGAACGGCTACCTCAACCGTCGAGCCGATAGGCAATCCAAGCTCTTGATGCAAGGTTCCAAGTGGAGTTACTACGCCTGCAGTTGTCACCTTGCCTGGCAGTATATCAGTTTGTCCCATGAATTCAGCCACGAAACGAGTAGCCGGTTGATGAAAGATCAATTCTGGCGGGCCGATCTGGATGATTGATCCCTCATTCATTACCGCCACCAAATCACCAATATACATGGCTTCTTCTTGATCGTGGGTAACAAAGATTGCGGTTACCTTTTTACGAGAGAGCGCTTTACGCACCTCCGCCCTAACCTGAACCCGCAAAGTTGTATCCAAGTTTGAGAACGGCTCGTCTAGAAGAAGGACAGCTGGATCGGGGGCTAAAGCTCGCGCAAGCGCCACCCGTTGCTGTTGGCCACCCGACAATTCATGGGGCCTCTGTTTGCCCCGGCCATCTAGCCCTACGAGCTCCAATAAATCGGCTGTTAATTGCTGGGCATTCTGATTCCGGTTGATACCAAAGGCAATATTTTCCTCAACAGATAGGTGTGGGAATATAGCATAATCCTGAAAAACCATACCAACTCTTCGCTCTTCAGGTGGTAGGTTAACGCGATCATTGCTAACTAACTTACCACCGACTTCAACTGAGCCACGGTCGGGTCGTTCAAAACCGGCGATTAGACGTAACAGGGTCGTCTTGCCACACCCACTTGGCCCTAAAAGAGCCAATATCATCCCACTCTCAACGCTGAATGATAAATCTCGTATGATTTGTGTCTGGTCAAATGACTTGTATAGTTGAATACAGTTTAAAGCGTAAATACGGACCCCTTGAGGCAAAAAATTTTTGGATCGCCGCCGATTCTAACCATCGCCCCTTTAAATGCCAACCGGCTTTTGACGATCCGAATTATCTTGCGTTATTATTCTCATATCAAACAGAAAAATATACCCTTGTTGAGGAGAAAGATGCAACCAAGCGTTACAATGCGCGAATATCTGGCCGAAATATATCGGCTTCAGGAATATGAGCCGACAGTAAGCACTACAAGCCTGGCGGAGCGATTAAATGTATCAGCCCCGGCTGTTCCTCGTATGCTAAAACGCCTCAAAAGTGCAGGCTATGTAAAACACATTCCATATCAAGGGGTTGAATTAACACCACTAGGCGAGGATGAGGCTCTGCAAGAAATTCGCCGGCACAGAATATTGGAAGTGTTTCTGGTAAGAATAATGAACTTCTCTTGGGATGAGGTTCATGAGCATGCCGATGTTCTCGGTCGAGGCTTAAATAACGAATTATCAACCCGTATGGATGAAATGACTGGACACCCCACCAGTTGTCCCCACGGAGAACCTATACCAGATGCGCACGGTGTGATGCCAGAATTAAATGATATTTGCATTCTTAATCGAAGCATAGGACACCGGGGTAAGGTTAGCCGCGTTAGAACGGATGATCCTGAAAAATTGAGGTATTTTGCTACTCTGAACCTGATTCCTGGGACGCCTTTTGAAATTATGGGCAGGGCCCCCTTTAATGGCCCAATTCGTCTTCGTGTCGATCGGGACGAAATCGTTCTAGGAATGGAACTGACCAAATCTCTGTGGGTAACTTGAAAGGATCACGTCCGACCTACTACTGAAGACAAGTGTTTTAGGCAGTCAATATTTTTGGTAAATAAACAAGAAAAAAAGTCCCTGGCCTATGTCTGTAGCCAGGGACTTTGTGCATCATAGTTATGTTTTTTAATTGAGCTTATCCCGGAGGAGCTGGTGGCAGCCCAGGTGTGGGCACCGCCTCGATGCGGGGTTGCACACTGAATTCGTTGTCCTCGGGATCCACAAGCAATCCTTGTGTAAATAGTTGAGGCAAAGAAACGCTCGTCGTGACAAACACACTGTTATCACCCTGCCCACGCAGTACCAGATCGATGTCTAGTCCATTTTCCAAAGCCCACTTGAGGGATAGTGCATCTTGAGAGGACATGCTCATGATGACCGTATCTGGTTCGACCTCCCTTCTCGGATCTTCCTTAGGTGGTAGTGCACCACTTTCAATTCTATTCTGAGTTCTAATGAGATCCTCTTCTCGGATAGCATTCGAATTAAACTCCTGACGCATGGCGCTGTTGGGATTTCGCCAACTACCTACCCAAAGAACCTCCATTTGTTGAATGGTAAGTTGGGTAACGCGTCGAGGAACGGGCTCTTTTCCCTCGCCGGGAGCTATTAATGCGACCGCATTGATGCCAGGAATGAGTTCCAATCGTCCTTCGGAAGTTTCGGGAAATAGAAAGGATTGCCCTTCAAGCAATGCCGTTTCGTTTACGCGCTCGACCACATTTGGAAGCTGCGTCTGAAACTCTTCGTCGATATTGACAACAGACATGCTCATAAAAGCATCAACTTGATCGCCAGGTCTCATCGCATAGGCGGCAGCGTTGAATCGATCAATTGGAAAGGCGACCGCAACTTCTCCCTGGTCCACATAAATACTCAGGTCAGAACCTATTGAAGCAACGTCGCTTGGATTAAGAGCCAGCATAGGCGCTAATATCTCTTGACCCTTACTAATAGGCGTCTTCACAATCTTTCCGATCACTAGTTCTTCATCAGAAAAAGTTACGCCTGCCTGCACGGCGACGTTCGTGTTAGGTCGGACTTGGGTCTCAATTAGATCAGGTCTTAGTCGCTGACCAACCGGCAAATCAACTAAAGCAACAACAACTTCAACCGTCTGCACGGCCGGTGTCGCGGTGGGTGTCGGTAGATCAAGTTCCTCGCTAGATGACTCGTCTGCATCTTCGGGTACTTCGACGGCAGGGGTTTCGGCTGATTCCTGCTCGCTCCCTGGACCAACCAAGAAGTAAAGTGCTACTGCACCCGCGGCAGCGACAAGTACCAAGATTAGGAGGACGAAGGTTCTTGTTGGCATAATCGGTTCCTTTCTAAACGCTTACATCCTGTTCCGGTTCTGACAATTGATCCTGGTCAAGTCAGAACCGCTTCTGTTAAGAGGCGCGATTTCATCCCATCAGAGGAAGTGCCTACTTTAAGGCGCTACTTCTTCTACCTGGTCTGATTCGGCCGAAGTCGACGATATTCCACCGATGGCAAACACTGCATCTGCTGGCACGTTAATTCCAAATTGTTCAAGCAAATAGTTGATGTCCAATTGTTGGACAGTGTAGAGTTGCCCATCGCCAACGGCTCTTAACGCAAAATCAATATCGGCGCCTACCTCGACAGCATATTTTAGGAAAAGTTGCTGCTGCGGGGGTAGCGCAATTAAGGTTACGTCTGGAGGTGGCGGCGTGGGTGTCGGAGGCGGACCTCCTGGTGTCGGTGTTGTATTAGGTTCAGGTGTCAAAGTCGGTGCCAAGGCAGGTAATGGTGGTTGCCAAGCTCCAAGCTCAATTACTCGAGCATTCTGCAAGATGATCGAAACCGGAGCGGGTCTCTGGGTATCTTCAGATGGAGCGATGTGAGCCAGATCCCCAGTGGGCAATGATTCAAACCGACCATAGGGATCGATGACAAAGATACTTGATGGTGATGACCCCTCGGCTTCTGGATCCTGCAAATAAAAGGTTGCGCTATTGAACAATAAGGTCTGAAATTCCGGGTCGAGCGGATTTAGGGTGAAAGTCATCATCACATCCACCGAATCTCCCGGCGCAAAACCGTAGGCAACGCTATTAAGGCGATCCAAGGGAATTGCCATAGCAACCCACCCAGCCGGTATCAATGATGATGGGCCAAAGTTTTCAGCGGCCACATCTCGCGGATCGCGAGCAAGGGTATCATTGGTTAATGTTTCCCCTTGATAAATATCTTGCCGAGCATATAAGCCGACGGCATCTTCGATATTTAGGATCATATTGCTCGTGACCTCATCGGCCGGCCGCAAATCTGTAGCCAATTCGGCTTCTGTCATTTGCCAGCCACGTGGCACTGTTTGTAATGAAACGACGACTTCGCGAAGCCCGACCGTTGGGTTTAAGGTCGGTAGCGGTGTCACCCCTGCTTCAGGAGCTGTTTGCTGAGCCGATCCCTGATCAACTGTTTCCTCAGCCGGCTGATCGCGTCGTACAAAAAACAACACAACCACGACTGCAAGAATGATAAGCCCGACTACCCCAACGAGAATGGCTATTAGACGGCGACCACTCATAACTCTATTCCTCGATTTCTGGACACGAGACGCGTGAATATATCGTGAATTTCTAAGCTACTCTATCACCCTATGTCAAGTTGGACAATAGGACTTCTGGCACGTGACGCACAATATGTCAACCTCAGCTGAGGCAATGTTAACATAGGGAAAATTCAATGACAAGGTGCCCTATTTCCTATGTTTAGGCAGAAATTCAAACTAAAAACGGGTGTGGCATGGGCTTGGGATGCGGATCGACGTTAGTCAACTGTAAGCAATACCATGGGCGATCGTTTAAAGTGGTGATATGAAAGCGGATGGAATGAGCGTCAGAATTACTCGCGCGAAGGCAATGGACTATCTGACAGAAGCTGCCACCAGGCCTGCCAGGGTCGAGCGAAAGAGGCCGGATCAGGCGTTGCCGGGGCAGCTGGTGTCGCAACTGGCGTTGCCTCAATTACGAGAGGAACGATTCGCCTTTCCCCAGGAAGCAACAGCCCTCCTTCTTCACGGGCGTAGATTGATACGTAATCATCACTTTGAACATAACTCAAGGTAGCTTGCAACTCAACTTGTCTTGTCGAAGCCAAGTCCAATTCAGTGCGGAGTGACTCTCCCCCAACACCGACTAAGCGACCTGCTTTTGCCCTCCGGTTTAGATCCAATACAACAAAGAGGGCAAAAAATACAAATAACAAGACAATTACCTGAGTTAAGGTCAGTAAAGGTCTTCGCCATGTTAGCTTCCAGCGCATAGTTATGTAATCTTAACTGGTTTTTGTGGCACTGCAAGATGTGAGCCCAAGCAATTCTGAGAAGAACTGATAACCTTAATGGGAAATATTGGCCAATAAGGTGTCAAGTAGTTCAACGTCCTTAATTCTGTTCAGAAACCACACTTTTCCGCGTAGCATCGTTACAGTTTGGCACCCGATCCCAGAATGTTCGAGGTTACTTTACTGTCAACTTTAACCGAATATCATTGCTCTTCTTCCAAAGAATCGACAACCATAATTTGAACCCAAAAAGCGCTATTAGAGGCTGGTCCGATTCCAAATAGCATGCCATCTGGGTTCCGCAATTTCCACTCGCTGCGATAGATTCCTGGCTCCGTCGGAGCAATCAAAGTCACCGATAAATTCACGTCTTCGCCGGGAGCGACTGTAGCAGAAATTGGCACCATCTCATTTAGACTGAATGATTCGCCGCCAACCGACACAACTTCGTAACGATTATCCCAGGTGCAAGAACCGATATTACGTAGTTGCCAGGTTTTTGTGAGGATCTCGCCAGCACTAATTTCGGTATCATCGGGAATCGTCACATCTGCCTTGAATATAGCTTTATCTGTGCACTCATCAGTATCTGGCGGATCAAAGACAAATTGATCATGCGTATCCCAACCAAAATTCAGGTCGAGCTTACTTTCGCTGGGATTCAGAATAACCGTCTGTTCGCTTGGAACATCAATTAGCGGATAGGTCCATTCTCCTTCCGCCAGCAATGGATTGCTGCGCTCATCTGCTTCGTCTATCGAAACGCAATAGGTTCCACCTTTCAAACCACTAAACAAGAAAAGCCCGTTTCCATCTGTAATAGTGGTCGCCAATCCTGTTGACGGACATATTCCAGCGCCCAAATCCACAATTATTTCTGGCAGTCCAGGTTCTGATGCATCTATTAAGCCATTGGCTCTAAATGAGCCATCTGCCATTTGGATGCATCCCTCGGAAGGAACAGTTTCAGCGCCAGTAGCTGAAATATTTATCGTACAGATATCTTCGCGGATATGACCACTGATGACAGCATCTTCTTGATCAAGTATGTTGTCTTCCTCCAGCGTGAAAGTGCCATTAAGACCATTGACATCTATTACGTAATGGCCAGCCGGCAAATTTGTTATGTCAACTATAACCGTTTCCTCAAACTCAACGCGCGTGACAGCACATGAAGGATCGCTATATGAAATGGTTTCAACGCTGATTCTTATCTCCCGACCGTTACGCGACTGGCTAATCTGATCGATGTTTGTGCACGAATCAGGTAGTTGGCCACGAATCGTTACTCGAACTTGAACCGGCAAAGTCTCGAATAGTCTGATTTCGACCGCCTCAACTTTAGCCGGTTCCCGTCTGGCTACTGGCTCGGTCGATTCATTCCTCGGTTGCGGTGTTTCGATTTCAGTTTCGGGAGAACAGGCAAAAAGCATCCCTGCTAAAAACAAAAGAAGCAAGGAAACTGACCTGAGCTGAATTAGCACCTAATAAACATCCTCCGGCATCGTAGGTTGGGCCCAATCATACCATAGCGTACAAGGTTGTCGTCTGCGATTGCGATAAGGTAGAATCAGACTTGTGAATGATCTCCCAATAATTGATTATTTAGCAATAGGACATGCCACCCGAGACATTACGCCAGAAGGAATCGTGCCTGGCGGTACGGTTATTTATTCGGCCATGGTCGCCCAAGCATTGGGATGCCAAACGGCTATATTGACAAGCACAGCTCACGACATTCTCATCGAATCATTATTACCTGGCGTTATGGTGAACAACCTGATTTCTCGACATTCAACCACCTTTGAAAACATATATTTGCCAACTGGACGGCAGCAAACTATTCAGGCTTTTGCCAATACCATCAGAATGAATGATGTCCCGAGAGATTGGGAAAGGGCGAAAATCGTCCATTTAGGGCCTATCGCGGGCGAAATCGAAACGAACGTCATTAAAGTATTTAGTAATAGTCTCGTCGGACTAACTCCCCAAGGCTGGTTCCGTCAGTGGGATGAACAGGGTCGCGTCTTTCCCGGCGATTGGTCAGATATGGAGGCGGTGCTTCCCCTGGCGGGAGCCATCATACTAAGTATGGAGGATATTCCCTCTTCTTCAACACTAAATAGGGTCCGCGAGTTATCCAGGCTGGTTGTTTTGACTGAGAGGTCCAGTGGCTGTACAGTATTCATGCGTGACGAATCCCGTCAGTTTGCTGCCCCGGTCGCAGAAGAGGTCAATCCAACTGGTGCTGGTGACATCTTTGCTACGGCATTCTTTGTCAGATTACATCAGACAAAAGGCAATCCATGGGAGGCGGCCGTTTTCGCAAATAAAATTGCTGCTTGTTCAGTAGAGTACGATACACTAAGAGATAAATTTCGATCCATTAGGGATCTTGTTCAGAACGAGATATAAGATCCCGCAATATTAGGCTGAAAACATCTATCAGTTAAACAATTTATGACCAAGATATATGCGGTTGCAATGCAAAAAGGTGGTGTGGGAAAGACGACAAGTGTCGTAAATGTCGGCTCCTACCTGGCCTCAAATGGATACAAGGTGCTGATAGTGGACATGGATCCACAAGCGAATGCAACCTCAAACTTTGGCTTTGACAAGAATGAGATCGACCCATCAGTTTATGAGTTGCTATTGGAGGAATTTCCTTGCGAAGATATTGTAATTGAACATCGTGAGACCGCCGTAAAATTACTCCCATCAAGTCCGGCACTTGCTGGGGCGGAAGTTGAGTTGGTTAATCTCCTAGCAAGAGAACACAGGCTAGATAGATCACTTCAAATTGTCGACGGCGCATTTGATTACGTTTTAATTGATTGCCCCCCAAGTCTGGGACTACTGACAGTGAACGCCTTAACGGCCGCTAGGGATGGCATTATTATCCCGGTTCAATGTGAATATTTGGCACTGGAGGGCCTCTCTCAATTGCTGGAGACCGTACACTTAGTTCAACGTCATTTGAACCCAGGGCTGAAGATTCGGGGGTTAATCATGACGATGTACGATAGTCGAACGAATTTAAGCAGACAAGTTGTAGAAGAAGTTCGAGCTCATTTTCCCGGAAAAGTATTTCGCACCATTATTCCGCGGAATATTCGACTCAGTGAGGCGCCAAGTTACGGTCAACCAATATCACAGTATGCGCCGGGTTCACCAGGAGCGATCGCCTACAAAGTTTTGACGTCAGAAATTCTAAATGGAGACAAAATCTAGCATGACCGGGTATTCCGGTTTGCTAATGTGGGAGGAATCCAAAATATGGCTAAACGACGGGGACTTGGCCGAGGATTAAGCTCGCTAATTCCACCAACAGATTCGCCTACTACAAATGAAGACGGGCTGAGATGGGTGCCTATTGATGCCATTAGCCCAAATCCACTCCAACCGCGCACGAAACTGGACGAAAATAAATTGGCAGAATTGGCCGATTCGGTGCGGGAGCATGGTCTAATCCAACCTTTAGTATTGCGAGAAACTGGGCCGGGCGAATATAGTCTGATCGCCGGCGAAAGACGATGGCGGGCGGCTTCGATTGCTGGTCTCAATCAAGTGCCCGCAGTGATTAAAGAAGCCTCTCCCCAGGCCATGCTAGAGCTGGCCTTAATCGAAAATATTCAGCGCGACGATCTGAACGCCTTGGAAGAGGCGTTGGCCTATCAGCAGCTGATAGAAGAATTTGGCTTAACCCAAGCTGAGGTCGCTTCACATGTTGGCAAGAGTCGGTCAACTGTGGCAAATATGATTCGCTTGTTGAATTTGCCCGAAAGCATCAGGGCAATGGTTGCCGAAGGCCAGATTAGTGGCGCTCATGCCAGGGCCTTGTTACCTCTAGCTAATCCTGAAGCTCAAAACCTTGTTGCGGCCTCAATCGTTAAAAACGATCTCAGTGTCCGGCAAGTTGAAATGGTCGTTTCGGCATCGAAATTAGATGTGGCTGAAGAGGTCAAGAATTCGGTTTATGAAGCTCACCTGACGCTGGATCACGCCATGGCATTGTTGCCACTAAACAGCACGGCTGCCCAAATTGATATCATGAATATGGTAATCCAAAGAAAGCTCAGTTTAGCCCAAACCGAGGGCTTGGTAGCCAAAAGACTGTCCTCTAAAAAACCAGAGCCGAGGCCAAGGTATGCATTGCCGCCTGAATTATTGGATCTTGAATCACAGTTCAGGCTTTCTCTTGGAACAAAGGTCAACATCCAACAGGGTGACAAGGGTGGTCAGGTCGTCATTCACTATTACTCAAAAGAAGAGTTGCAGGCTATCTATGAAGCCATCGTTGGTGAGGATTGAGCTATTCCAGAAATCTTGGCCGAGTTCGAAAAGTGAAGAAAATGAATACTACTCCAGCAGCAGACCGGGAATTAGTTCAGGAAAAACTCAAGCAGGCGACAGAAATTTTAAATGAGCTCGAGATTGATTTATGGTTGACCTTCGTTCGCGAATCATCATTACTGCCGGATCCAGCTCTCGAACTGATTTATCATTCAGACGTTACCTGGCCTTCAGCTTTTTTGATTTCTCGATCGGGTCAGCATTCGGCCATCGTTGGATTCTATGACGCAGATACCGCTCGAGCACTTGATGCTTATGACACGGTGATTGGTTATCATCACGGGTTAAGCGATCATCTCAATGCGGAAATAGAGCGCTTTGCACCAAATAGAATTGCCCTAAACTACTCACAACATGACGTCGCCGCAGATGGATTAACCCATGGAAATTATCAGACTTTGGTCTCCTATCTAGCCGGCTCCCCATATGGTCAAAAATTTGAATCTTCTGAGCGTATAATCAGCGCCCTTCGCGGACGAAAAACGCCAAGTGAAGTAAATCGTATTCGAGAGGCCATTCATGAGACGGAGCAGCTCTTTTATGATGTGGAGGCCTATGTTTCGCCGGGCATGTCACAAAGCCAAATTGCGGAGTTTGTTCATGACCGAATCGCATCTTTGGGGCTAGATTATGCTTGGGATAAGTCCTACAATCCGATAGTTACCTGTGGGCCGGAATCAACCATCGGTCATGTGATGCCTAGCGACATAATTTTAGAGGAGGGCCATACGCTTCATATGGATCTTGGGGTTAAGAAGAATGGCTATTGTTCAGATTTGCAACGAATGTGGTATGTGCTAAAAGAATCAGAAACTGAAGCTCCTGAAGATGTTCAGCAAGCCTTTAAGGTAGTTTCCGATGCGATCATGGCAGGTGAATCTGTGTTACGTCCCGGGGTGGCTGGATGGCAAGTTGATGCAGCGGCCAGGGGACATATAGTCAATAACGGCTATCCCGAATTCATGCATGCTACCGGACATCTATTAGGGCGAACAGCTCACGATGGTGCCACGATTCTCGGACCGAAATGGGAAAAGTATGCTGGCATCTGTGAGTTGCCCGTTGAAATTGGCAACGTCTTCACACTAGAGCTGCATGTTGAGGTTCCAGGCCGGGGTATCATGAGTCTTGAAGAAGATGTTCTCGTTCATGCAGATGGCGTCGAATATTTAAGCGATCCTCAAGTCAGTTTACGGTATATTCGAGCCTAAACCCATCTTCAGATTAATCGATCTTCTTCATTGCAGATTAGGCGGCTGGCTACCCTTCAATCTCAAATAAAAACCCACTACTTCTGCCAAATACCTCAGGGAAGAACTCTTGTCGCGCCGTGGCAGGATTTACTTGGTACTGACCCGGTATCACTGGCTGCAGATTATATGAATATTGGTACGTGCCTGCTGGTAGATATTCGCTCAGAAAAACAACCTTTTCATCACGATACTCGATCCGGTCGAAATTCCACCAGCCCCAGTAGCCGTAGAAATAGTCTTCATCGATGCGCTGAATATCACCCCCAGCCGACGAACTACTTGTCGCCAGACCAGGATCAATTGCTTCCGCACCAGATGGCAATGGATCTTCAACGATCACAAACACCTGATCTGATGGAACCACGATTGTTAGCTCAACCCGCACCTGCTCTCCGGCCTTAATGTTGCTAATGGGCTCGCATTTCGAGATTTCAGGATCGCAAGCAGCCTCAAAGTAAGCACGCTCAATAGAGAATCCTCGATTAACGGGGGCCAAATCCTCTGCCTGGATAAAACTATCGAGGTGTGTTGTATAGTACATGTTTCCAGGACCACTGGTTCGCTGAAAATCGAGAAAATTAACATCCTCTGACTGTAGCTGTTCCACCCCGAAACGCTTCAGCTGGGTTTCGGTTAAATTATCCTCCGAAAATCCTCCACTGAGTACATTCCTACCATTAATATCTACCTGGTACTCGTAATCCGCCTCCAACTCGGCCGAGGCAAACATCCAATCCGTAAGCGCAAGTATGCTCCAGGCATCTTCCCTACTGGTTGGCCAGTGTCCGGCTTCTCTGGCAACCATTAACCAGCGGACAGCATTTGGGGCCAAAGGATTCTTGGGATCAAGTTTAGACAGGGCATCCAAGGAGATAGCCGTGGCAACAATATCGCTACTCAGATTATTCCAATCTGGCTCAACATCTTCCCAATGTGCTCCAGTAGCGCTAAGTATCACTTCATCATTGAGATCCGATAGCAGTGAGTTTTGGTTTGTACTGCCACCGCTGACTTCATAAGCCATTGCCAGCAAAGCTCGGGCGTAAGAATCCATTAGAGAGCGATGTTTATCAAACAATTCATCCATCATATCGGGCATTGCCATGCCAAGCTCTGCCAGGACATAAAGGAAAAACGCTTGTCGATTGACCCCGCTCCGGGTTGTTAAGTCAGAAACATCTTTCAGCCGGGCACTGAGAAAATTCATTCCTCGATCTAAGACTTCTTCGTCGACACTGAACCCTGCCTTTTGGGCGATCGCCAAGCTCAGCAAAATATTGGCCGATAGATTGGCATCACTTTTTGTCGAATAGCACCAACCCCAGCCGCCACTTTGATGCTGCAAGCCTTCAAGTGCTGAAATATCACTTCTGATAGTGCTATCTAGTTCATTCAGGAGCTCAGTTCTGGCAATATTAAGCTGCTGTAACGCCAGTGCCGTCGCCGAATTTGGCTGAAGTCGTTCTGAGATAGAATGGGCGCAAGCTAGTGACGTATTCCTTTTCTGGACTACCTCCAATGCATCT
>JBFFVR010000001.1:0-25922 GCA_041570685.1 Promineifilaceae bacterium (SeqCode) | reverse complement strand
TTATCTGCTAGTATTATTAAAATCTAGGATTAAAAAAAGCGGTCTGAGTTTCAGACCGCCACAAGTTGAATTTTTTTTGCCTAGAGTACTCTATCTAGGCTAACGAAATATATCAATTAGTTGGCTGATGGCGTCGTATCGACGACCCCGTTTTGACCACCAAACTCATTAGGGGAGTAAGCATCGGCTGATGAATCCGTCACCCAATTTTGGCCATCGACCAAATACAAGTACTGGAACTGACCACCCTTAGGTAAACGCAATTTAGTATAGTAGATACCATCTTTTTTGCGCTTCTTCATTTCTAGTGGTTGCCAGTTATTAGCTTCAGAGACTAACGATACTGATTCTGCAGACTCAGTCGCGTACTCGAAGGTAACCTCACACTCATCTTTGGTTTTGAAATATTTTTTCTTCAACATGAATTAAACTCCTTTATTGCTTTATGGCCACGTAGAATGAACTGGATTCATCAGATAAGCGCTTGATGAGCACTTAGCCACGTGCACCAAATGGCGCAGAAGCACGTGCCTTGACAGTGCTTTGTATAAAATATGTTACTAGTGACTAATCAACTAGTTTTTGTTCTCGTTCTGAAGCTAGCTCCTGTATTCCTCGTGGCGTAATTTTTCGACGCCCGAATCTGGCAGCTATCCTACCCAAAATCGGGCATAAGGGCTGAATTATATGGATTCTTGCTATCGTGTCAAATAGGCCAAGTCGATATTGATTTGTTCCGAGCTAGATGATATCGAAATGCCATTGAGAACTAATCGGCTGGCTCTCGCAGACAATAGACGGCATACACGTTAACCAAGGCATGTGCCCGGTGTAGAATTCTGACGAGTTGACGAGGATTCGCAATTTCCAGATCGAGGTTTAAACTTACCTTGCCATCGTCACCGTTCTGCTGCGTATTAATCGAGGCGATATTGACGTTTTCGTCCTGTAAAAGAAGCGCTATTTCTAAGAGCAATCCTGCCCGGTCAAATACATCGATTTGAATCGTTACAATGCGTACTTCCTCTTGCCCCGCCTGGCCCCAATCCAATTTGATTGTCCGATCTGCTAACGGATCAGGACGCAATGTGTAACAACCCTCTTTATGCACCGTAACCCCGCCGTCCGTTCGTAAAAAGCCCACGATGATATCTCCTGGTCGTGCATTGCAGGATAAGCATAGGCGGAGGTCACGTCCCGACGAATTTGTTATAACAAACTCTTGACCAGCCTCGGTACGGACGGTATTGCCTATGTATCTGGAAGGTTCCTGGTGCCACTTTTCGGCAAGGATTCGAGTCGCAACTGTGGTCGGCAACAGTTCAGCACGGCCAAACTCATGGTATAAATCAACGACCCGATTAAAACCAAATTGTTCCGCCACCCATTCATGCGAATGATTCGACATTCCCAGCATCGCGAGTTCGTCCTGGAGTAGTTTGCGTCCCTCAGCAATTGCCATGGGTTCGGATAGACGGCGAAACCAGCGGCGAACGCGAGACCTAGCTCGGCTGGTTGTCATATAGCCTAAATCTTCATCTAGCCAGGTGCGTTGAGGACGAGCCCAACCTGATTTCACAATTCGAACCTGATCACCATCATTCAATGGCTTATTAAGCGGATAAGGTTGTTCATTAACATACGCCATTAAACAGTGATTACCTACAGCCGTATGAATGGCGTAGGCGAAATCGACAGGTGTCGCCCCTAAAGGCAATTCAACGATATCACCTCGAGGCGTATATACCATTACCTGTTGGCGAAATACATCTTCGACAACTCCTTGAACACCGGTGCTGAGATTTTGGGGCTCTAAATGTATATTTTCATTTACATTAGCGAATAAGGCTTCAACTCTCTCCGCCAAATCATTGGTCCACATGGGTGTGCTGGAATAAAAAGATCGAGCCAGAACACCAATTTCCGATACGACATTCATCGCCAAGCTGCGAAAACGCACCTTTAAGGGTTGACCATCGCTGTAAATGACTGTGGTATGCAGGGCACGATAGAGATTTTCACGAGGAACGCCGATGTAATCATCAAATTTTCCAGGAACCGGCCGCCATAACTGATGCACATAGCCCAGTGCGAGATAACAGGAGGGAACGTCCTCTAAAAGAATGACGACTCGAAGTGGCGTTTCTACGTTGTCATAGGGCGCCGAACGCGCCTTTTGCGTTTTATAGACGCTGTAGATACTTTCCGGATTTGGCAAAACATTCGCCACTTTTATGCCGTTTTCGTGCAGATATTTAATAATCTGTTCGGCAATAGCCATATAGGATGCCTGGCTTCTATGATTATCCTGCTCCAAAACCTGCTGTATCATACGGTAGGCTTCATTGTCGATGACTTTTAATGAGAGAGCTTCAAGCTCCGTTTTCACTTTCCAAATTCCGAGCCGGTTAGCAAGTGGAGCATATACCGCCAGGGTTTCCTCGGCTTTAAGCTGTTGTTTCGTTTGAGGGAGAGCATAGATCGTGCGCATGTTGTGCAAACGATCGAATAGTTTAATTAGAACCACGCGAACATCGATTGTCATAGCATTGAACATCTTGTGGAGGCTAGCGTCTTGAATCTCTTTTGATGTCAATGCGCGATCACGGGCGACTACGGCTGTCACTTCCTTCAACTTTGTTACACCGTCGACTAGCTGGCTAACTTCACTACCGAATTGATGTTTAATCTGTTCGATGGAAACCAGAGTGTCTTCAGCCACATCATGAAGAAGCGCAGCCATAAGGGCTGCGGATTCAAGATGGTATTCGGCTAAATAGTAAGCAACCGTGAGCGGGTGGGTAAAAAAAAGCTCGCCTGATCGACGGCGTTGAGTACCGTGTTCATGGCGAGCAAGTTCAAAAGCTTCGTGAACGCGAAACTGTTCGTTTTTCGGAATGTAAGTTTGGATAAGCTCGAAGAACTCGCGGCCGTCGGGACTAATGAAATGTGCGTGCGCCTCTAGAGTCCCCGAGTCAACCGGTGACACCATTATTTCAGTGGTCTCTTAACAATTCCTTGTTCTTGAAATCGGCAAATCGGTACCCTACGCCTCGTTCGGTCAAGATATATTGAGGGTTAGCAGGATCTTGTTCAATCTTCTTTCTTAAATAGTTAATATATAGTCGCAAATAATGGGTTTCGTCTCGATATTCATAGCCCCATACTTTGGCCAGCAGAGTTTCGTGGGGCACAACCCATCCTGCGTTTTGAATCAGGTGACTTAATAGTCGATATTCTGTGGGACGAAGATCAATTCGGTCACCTGCCACAATAACTTGATGCCGATTGAAATCAATGGAAAGATTATCGTCTATTTTTAATACCGCCCGTGGAGTAGCGGATGGCCAGTCCGCACGCCGTAAAACGGCGTTAACCCTGCTGACCAACTCGCGGGGACTAAATGGTTTCGTGACATAGTCGTCGGCACCCAATTCAAGCCCAAATATTCGGTCTTCTTCATCACTCTTTACAGTCAGTAGTATGACGGGAACCGTAGAGATCTCCCGCAACAAGCGTAAGGTTTCGAATCCATCCATTTTAGGCATCATGACGTCCATGATTACTAAATCTGGTAGGTGCTTTCGCACTTGATCGAGAGCCTGTAATCCGTCACTCGCCTCAATGACACGATAACCCTCCAACTCTAAATTCATCCGGATAAACCGGATCATTCGTGGCTCATCATCTACAACTAAAACAAGACGAGGGCTGCTAGCAGCAAGAGAATCAGGTATCTGCTCAACCATTATTCACGCACAAAGGTAATGACTTCTTCCATTTCAGCTTCTGACGGCATGATTTCGACAAAGTTGATCCGATGCCAGGGAACGATGATCGTTGTAGCTTCATCCTCCAAATAATGGAGATCCTTTCCATCGCGTTTCCGAGGATTATCTATCACGAGCACTTGATCGTTAGGTTCAGGCAAATTCTCGATTTCAGCGAGGATCGCCTCTTCATTGATTATATGAACTATAATTGTAATACTCATATACTACCTCAAACAAGATAGTTTAGTTTTTCAGATAAACTTTTACAAGTAAATTTCCAAATTGCACCCTGTCACCGTCTTGAATAAGGTACGGTTGATTTGGTGATAGTGGAAAATTATTTATTACTGTGCCGTTTGTGCTGTCCAAATCCAACAAAACCGGACCGTGTTCTGAACAACGAAGTATAGCATGTTCTCGCGATACGCCATTTACAGCATTATTGTCCCCACTTAAGTCAATTTCAGGCCAGACTTCTTTATCAGGATCTGCCCGGCCGATGCGGATGTCATTCTTCAAGGGTAATACCCAGCGTCGTTTAGTATTCAGATTTACAAAAGCAACCAATTCCGACGATTCTAAATCACCCGAATCTGGATTTAGCGCAATTGTATCACCCCAAACGAACGCGCCACATTCAGGACAGCTAAGGACGCCGGTAAGAAATTCTTTCCGACACTCGTTGCAGGTCGCCATTTGGGGAATTACCTCGGATGACTCTCTAGGCTCCCAGGCTCATATTCTCAGGCTGAGAAGTTAAACTCCACAATAACGGTTGAGATGTTGTCATGCCCACCAGCTTTCAATCCTAGGCTGATAAGCTGTTCAGCTAACGTCTCCAACGAGAGATTTTGTCCTAACACATGAGCGATGACATCATCAGGAATCAGACCCCAAAGTCCATCGCTACATAACATCAATTTTCCATTCTCCGGTAGCGTTCTTGTAAAGGTATCGATCTCTAGTTGGCCACCCTGTCCAACAGCACGATACAACATGTTGCGTTGCGGATGGACTGCAGCCTCTTCCTCTGTAATCTGTCCCGATTCTTGCAATCGATGCACATAAGAATGATCATCAGTAATTATCTCGAGCCCATCTTCGACCAACAGGTAGGCCCGACTGTCACCCACATGCGTTAGGTACAATCTGCGACCAAAAACCAGAGCGGCCGTCAACGTTGTACCGCCACCTTTATCAGGCTGCGGATTATATATATGCTGATTTGCATGTTGAACGGCATCGAGCATTACTTCACGAACAGGTTCTGGCGGCGTGCCATTGGAATCAATACTCGTTTTCAATAGGGGGATGTAAATTCGCTCTAATACCTGCTTGGCTACAAAGCGAGCGACATATTTACTCGCTTCGTGTCCTGCATGATGGCCACCCATCCCATCTGCAAGGAGATAAAAACCAAAGGGGACGAGGGGTTCTTGCCCACCAGAGCCGGCCGTAAATATTTGAGTGGAATCCTCATTGCGCGATCTGATATTTCCAATATGGCTATACTGAGCTGCTTGAAGTAATTTGCGACCTGTCTTTGAATGGATATTACCCTTGCCAAGGCCAACGAGAGTATCTTCTAGGCTTACCTTTGTTGGTCTGGTTTCCTCCTTATGGAGATCTGAATCCCCTTCTCTAGGCAAATCAACAGCATCCTCAGGAAGATCAATTGTCGTATCGCTCATTTGCTCGCCACTAACTTGATCAAGTTCCTGCTTGGATACAAGCCCATTACCGTTGATTCCTTCTAAATTATCATCTGGTCCATTCATAGGTCTTTCTCTGGGCTTTCCATTAAAAAAGTTTCTGAAGAAATTGCGCATAATTGGCTATTTATGTTTTAAGCAGATCCTATTCAGATAGGCAAGGCGTATAAATAATTGTCGCCAGAACCTACGTAAAGAACATCATCCTCAATTGCTGGCGAGCCTACAACAACGCCTTTTGTATTGTATCGCCAACGGAGTTTTCCTCGTTTAGTACTTAAGCAATATAGGGCGCCCTCTGTGGAACCAAAATAAACATGATCATCTTTCACAACTGGAGAAGAATTAATCTGTCCGTCCGTTTGGTAGGCCCAAATTTGTCTTCCTGTATAAATATCAAGAGCATAAAGATTTCCATCAGAAGAACCGATATATAGCGTCTTCTCATTAATGACTGGCGAGGAGACAATAGGTCGTCGAGAGCGAAAACGCCATAATGCCCATCCGGAACTTGAATCAATCGCATAAATGGTAGAATCTCTCGAGCCAAAGAAGATCATGTCATCAGCTAAAGCTGGCGAGGAAGTGATCGACCTCTTGGCTTGAAATTGCCATTTAACATTTCCAGATAAGTCGAGGGCAAATACATATCCCCCTTCAGTCCCAAAATATAATCGATCATCACTGAGAAATGGGGTCGAACGAACAATGCCATGGGCGTTTGATTGCCAGACTTTCCGACCATTTGCAGTGCTGACCGCGTATATGAAACCATCATCAGAACCGAAAAAGACATGTTCAAAATCAGCTTTAGGGGAAGAGTAAACCGGGCCACCCGTTTCAAATCGCCACTGAAGGCGACCGGTATCCGTGTTCACGCTGTATAAAAAGCCGTCAGCCGAGCCGATAAAGACCGAATTTCTATAAACTGCAGCTGATGACGCTATGCAGTCTGCTGTAGGATATTTCCAAACCAACTCCCCGTCTTCCAGATTTACGGCATAGAGATTGTGATCATAAGTTCCCAAATATATCTTGCCATCAAAAATGGTCGGGGTTGAACGAATTTCATCCTCACATTTAAATAACCACAAGGGCTTGATAGCATCCGTTTGATGCGGGCCTGTGATTATCGATTGCTTGGAATCTGCCTTTTTAGCGGCCTTGGCAACTAAGTTCGAAGAAGATATAGGCTGGCTTCCTGAGTTCAAGGAAATCATCAAAGGTGCAATAGATTCCAAGGCCTGTCTTAGCTCGATAACCTTTTGAAAGCGAGCGCTGGCGTCATAAGAAAGACAGCGGCTGATTATTGACTCTAGCTCGGTCGGCACCTCTGGATTGGCCTCATCTATTGGTCTGTCTCCAAAAGAAAACGGCGGCTCGGTTCGGGGATCCTGGCGAGTTAAAATGTGGTGCAATGTCGCACCAAGCGCATAGATATCCCCGGCAGGACTAGACTCTCCCCGATATTGTTCAGGGGGTGAATATCCCTCCGTTCCAATCATGGTGCCCTTCAGGCCCGTATGGAAAAGCTTCGCGATGTTGAAATCTATCAGGCGAACTCTTCCATGACGATCAAGCATAATATTGGAGGGCTTTAAATCACGAAAGATCACGGGGTTCGGTTCATGGCTGTGCAAATACTCTAGAACATGACATAGTTGCAGCGACCAATCGATAACTGTTGCAACGGGGAAGGTGGTCGCCTGTTCGGCTAACAACGCTTCGAGGTCACGGCCGTTGATGTATTCAATCACCAGGTAACTTCGATCAGCCTCGGTGAAGAAATCATAAACATCGGGGACGGCCGGATGATCAAGCGTCGCAAGAATGCTCGCCTCCCGTTCGAATGACGCCGTGGCCATCTGGCGTATTTTTGGGTCCCGATTAACATGCACCATCTCCTTAACCGCACATAATCGTGTAACGGTTGGGAAATGCATGTCGCGAGCTTTGTAGACCGAACTAAATCCGCCAACACCAAGAGTACCCATAACTTGGTATCTATCCTGAAGAGTGGCCCCTGGTTGCAGCAGGCCCTGTCTCCGTACTCCTTTTTGCTCTTGCCGATCTGGCAACTGAGTTGTTGTCAAATCATTCATAATAGAGTTTTATGGTGCTTTGTCCAAGGGCTATGCATTCACTTATTATATGTTTACTACTACCTCAGAGCAATTAGCTCTCAAGTGCTATTTTTGATAATTCTTAGAAACAAATCCCTAAACCGCAGACCATAATCGTTCTCCTCCCACGATTTCGTTATGCATTTTCACTTGACCTATCATATCTTCAAAATCATCGAAAAATGTACCGATCTGCGAATGGTAACATGAGATAGCCTGTATTTTTCTTTCAAGATCTTGTTGTGATAGAGCTACAATAAGAGGCTGCCACATTTCAGGTGAATCGAAAAACCGTTTAACGGCCGTCTCATCTCTGGAATACGGATATTCTTCATAGTAGGTTAAATGCCTGATTGAGGTAGCATTTTCGGCAGCTAGCCTTGTCAACTTGTGGTCAACATGGCCTCCAACCCCTAGAGGAGCTAATAAGCTTTTATGGGCAGGAAGTGTGGCCAACAACTCAGAAAGATGGCCAATTAAATACACTTCCTGGGGATGAATATCACCAAAGATCGCTTTTTCCGAGGGGTAGAGGGGTATACCATCTTGCCCGTGATTACGGTAGATGCAATCTGGTATAGGCCAATGCTTATAATCAGCACCCACAATCAAACAAGCTTTCCGATCCTCGATCCTTCTAGCCTCAATACTACCGGGACTAATTTCCCAGCGATCATGGAGGCTGCGAGCAAAATCTGAAATGGGCACGTCATATGGATCCCCACCCATTATGGTGACGATTAGGACGCTCTCTCCGGCCTTTGTTTGTTTGTATATCTGCCCTCCACAGGACAGAATCGCATCGTCGAAATGTGGGGAGAGATAAATAGTATTGTAGAAGACTGTCTCATTCAATTGCTAGCAATCCCGTTGGCACTATAATTATTAATTCATGGTAAAAAAGTTAACACATCTCGATGAAAGTGGGCAAGCTAACATGGTTAATGTCGGTCATAAGCCCGACACAGAAAGAATTGCCGTTGCCCAAGGGGCGGTCCTGATGCAATCAGAGACACTCCAGCTAATATTGGAAGGCAACATCAAAAAAGGAGATGTCCTTACCGTTGCCCGAATAGCCGGTATAATGGCTGCTAAGCGCACTAGCGACATCATCCCCCTTTGTCACCCGCTAGCGTTAAGTCACCTGGACGTAACATGTAAGCCAAACGTGCCGAACAGCCGCATTGACATTGAAGCTACCGCTCGACTAACAGGCAAAACAGGTGTCGAAATGGAAGCGCTTACTGCAGTCGCCGTGGCTGGTTTGACAATTTACGACATGGCAAAAGCAGTTGATCGTAGCATGCACATCACTGACATACGTTTAATCGCAAAATCTGGCGGTCAAAGCGGTGATTACACGGCTGTCGATGAATCAAATCGTAGCGATAATACCTGAACGATCTCTGCTCGCACCCTATCCTATATCTTGAAGACAAGAATTTAGAATACTTGATTGCTGATGAAACTTGAAATTCGCCTTTTCGCAACGCTAAAGGATCGTGCTGGTAGGGATCGGATCCAGGTTGAAACTGAAGAGCCGGTCGATGTGCGGTCACTATTGGAAGTAATATCAACATCCTTTCCAACTTTGTCTGCATCATTACCTTCAGCCTTGGTGGCTGTAAACAAGGCTTTTGCCGACCTCGACACCCCCATTGAACCGGGCGATGAGGTGGCGCTATTCCCACCAGTGAGTGGCGGAGGTAATTCTACCAACCACCATCCGACGTATTTTGCCATCACCACCGAAAATGTAGATCTGAATGAAATTCATTCCCAGCTTATTCAGCCAGATATTGGCGCCATCGTTACCTTTAGTGGATCCGTAAGAGGTGAAACGAAGCGCGATGGCTTGCCGGCAAAAACACTACATTTAGAATATGAGTCGTACCAGGAAATGGCTGAATCAAAAATGTCTCAAATCGCTCGAGAGATTTGGGAGCGGTGGCCACTGGTAAAAGGCATTGCTATTGTGCAACGTATTGGTAAACTAGAAATTGGTGAAACCACAACGATTGTAGCCTGTGCGGCCGCTCATCGCGATCAAGGCGCCTTCGAAGCAGCGAGATACGGCATCGACCGGCTCAAAGAAATTGTTCCTGTGTGGAAGAAAGAAGTAGGAAAGGATCAAAGCATTTGGGTCGAAGGGCAATACCGACCAACAGGGCAAGATAACTGAAATGCGATTGAATAAAAGTCATTGCCATGATTAGCAAGCACTGACGGAGATATTTGATGGAGAATAATCACAAAAGAAATCGAGTAGTAATTACCGGCACTGGGTTAGTGACTCCATTAGGACATAACACTGCAGACACCTGGTCAGCTCTCCTTGCAGGAGAATCGGGATTTGGTGATATCACCTTGATGAATAGAGATGATCACAGTCTCGCTGGTGTTTGTGAGGTGAAAGAGTTTGATGCCAGCGTCTATCTTGGGCGGAAAGCAGCTAGGAGAAGAGATCGCTACCAACAGTTGGCCACGGTTGCTACGAATGAAGCCATTGCCCAATCTGGTTTGAAAGTGACCGAAGAAAATCGCGATCGCATCGGAATCTATTTAGGTACTGGCGTAGGTGGCATCCAGACATTAGTGGAACAAGAGCATGTCTTGATGAATCGTGGCTTACGCCGGCTAAGTCCCTTTGCTATAACTATGATCATGCCTAATGGAGCTGGGGGCATGTTGGCAATTGACTATGGTCTGCAAGGACCAAGCATCACGATTACTACTGCCTGTGCGGCTGGCAACGATGCGATTGGACATGCCTTTCGGGCGATCCGCGATAATCAAGCTGATGTCATAATCTCTGGCGGTTCCGAGTCGATCATGACATCGGTTGCAGTTGGTGGATTTGAACGAGCCGGCGCAACATCTAACAAAACGAGCCAAACTCCCCAGCCATTTGACAAGAATCGCGATGGTTTGGTGCCTGGGGAAGGGGCAGGAATCCTCATATTGGAAAGCCTCGAACATGCCAAAAACCGGGGAGCAACGATCCTCGGCGAGGTAGTTGGTTATGGGCAGACGACAGACGCATATCATATAACAGCGCCATCGGAAGGTGGCGTTGGCGCAGCCAAGGCGATAACAAAGGCATTAGATGATGCGGGACTGCAACCTTCAGACGTGGATTACATCAGTGCCCACGGAACAGCAACTCCGCTCAATGATTCTCATGAAACCATGTCCATTAAGCATGCCTTGGGCGAGCATGCCTACGATGTTCCCATTAGCTCAACCAAATCAATGACGGGACATATCATGGGAGCAACTGGAGCCATAGAGAGCGTTTTTTGTTTGCTTGCTATTCGCGATCGTATGGTTCCCCCAACAATCAATTATGAAACCGCCGATCCTGAATGTGATCTTGATTATATTCCTAATGAAGCAAGGCCAACTGACGTAAAAGTGACATTGAACCATGCATTTGGATTTGGCGGCCATAATGCTGTGCTAGTACTCAAAGAATTTGTTGATTAAGCGTTTCTATAGCCGCGCCTGACGGATTAGTCTAACGCTGGCTTAGACCTGTTTCTATGTATCTCGATTAGCCATATGCACCTGTATAATGCAAGAACTTCAGAAAACTGAGGAACGTCTTGGCGTTCATTTCAACGATTATTCTCTGTTAACCCGGGCATTAACCCATCGTTCTTTCCTAAATGAGAATCCGGACAAAGCGTTGGAGGATAATGAGAGACTCGAGTTCCTGGGCGACGCTGTCCTCGATTTCGTAGTCGGTTCTTATCTTTACCATAGATTTCCGGAAATGAAGGAAGGAGAATTGACGATGCTGCGGGCAGCGCTCGTCAGAACGAGAACACTAGCCAGTTTTGCCCAGCAGTTAGGTGTAGGTGAAGCATTGCGTCTGGGATATGGCGAGGCAGAATCAGGGGGACGCGAGCGTGCACCAACGCTCTGTGCGGCCTTTGAGGCAATAGTCGGCGCCATCTTCATCGACCAGGGTTTGGATGTTGTTGAGGAATGGGTTCGACCTTTTATCGCACCTGCTTTGGATCATATTTTGGCCGAGTCAGCCCACAAGGATGCTAAAAGCGAATTTCAGATTTGGGCCCAAGCTCAATACAATGAAACCCCTCGTTACGAGGTGCTATCGGCCGAAGGTCCCGACCATGACAAGATATTTACGGTTGCGGTGCAGATAGCAGGTGAAAACTGGGGGGTGGGGGACGGCTCAAGCAAGCAAGAGGCCGCCCAACAAGCAGCAGACTCAGCTCTGAAAAAAGCAGCCATTTTGGAAGCCAAAGGCGAAAAAGGCAAGCAGTCATTGTCCGGAACTGGTGCGTGAAGAGACTTTTGATAACAGGTGGTGGGAGCTTTCTTGGCCAGCATCTGGTTCCGCTCGCCTTTAGTCAGTTCGAAACCCGTTACACAATCTATCGCCAGGATCCGTTTAATTCCCCAGCGAGCAGGCGAATTGACTTACGTGACCATGAGCCAATTAAGAATCTAGTTACAGCGTTTCAGCCCGATGTCATCATTCATACGGCCGGCTCTAATCGTTCTCAGGATATGGATGCCGTCATCCGTCAAGGCACAGGGCACATCACCGCTGCTGCAGAAACAGTGAATGCCAAATTAATCCATTTATCCTCAGATGCGCTATTTGACGGACGGGCTGCTCCTTATCGAGAAACCGATGCTCCAACCCCAATTCACGCCTACGGCCGGGCTAAAGCGGAAGCAGAAGAGATCGTGAGTCATTATTCAAATCATGTTATTGTGCGCACTTCCCTGATTTACGGACTGAGCCTTATGGATCATTCGACAAGCTGGATTAAGGAAGCGCTTGAAGCAGGTCATGAGGTTGTCTTATTTGACAACCAATTTCGCCAGCCAACATGGGCCTTAACCTTGGCCTTGGCCTGTCTTGAATTGGCTGTGATTAACTTTCGTGGCACGCTCAATGTTGCCGGATCCCAAGAAATGAGCCGAGCTGAATTTGGGCTTAAGTTGCTTGATTGGTGGGGAATTGGTTCAAGAAACACCCTGTCCATTGGTCCGACAGATGACGAATGGCCTGGGGATACTCGATTAGATCTAACACTAGCCCAAGAAGTGCTTGTTACGCCGCTATTGGGATTTGATACAGTCCTCGGTGCCTACCGTAAAAAGCTATAAAAATTAATACTAGCCTTCACCTAAAAAACTGCATTCGGATCGGTTATATATAGCCACCAGTTATTGGCGATCCCAGCTTGCTCGCCTGCTTCATGTGGGATATGGCTGAACCACCAAAGATGATGTTGGCGCGTGTCGCCGTTGCCCCATTCTGAACAATTCACGGATCGAGCAGGACCAGACAAATCAGGAAAATTCAACCAAGTGTCACAACGACTCAAAACCTTGGTCTTGTTGCCCCAATCATAGTCGCGCTGGCTGTTAGGAGCGAAATGCACATTGCCAACTTCAGCGAGTCCAGGATGACTGCGATCATAACGTATGAAACGATCCCACAGATTAGCCTCTCCCCGTTTATTTCGAAATACATGGCTCATAATCGACTCTGCTCGGTGACCATGAGACTCCAACATTTCGCCTACCCCTCGTTCATAATTAAATCCCATGACGATAAAACGCCGCTCGAGATGTTCATATCCATCTAGTGGCGGCGAATTACACCAAAATGCTCCGGGGCCGGCCATCCGTGATTCATAAAATCCTGCATATGGGAAGGCGAATAACCAAACTTCATCGATCTGCCGGTCAGCCACTCTCTCGACTACTCGAACATCAGAGAGAATGCGTCGATAGTTAGCCCAATCGGGATCATGAAAGCCACTTCGAGCGTGCCAGGCAGCCAAGTACTGTTCACTTGAATAACGAAATCCATCAATTTTTTCGGGGAAGCCATCAACTTCAACTCTGTGCGCTATCTGGTAGTGGCAATAACCAGCACTGGCAGCACGAAGGTCGTTTATATATTGCTCGATTAGATTGTCTACCTGATTCCAGCCCAGCACTTCTGACAATCGCCGTCCGCCTTCTGACAAGACTAATGGATCGAAGACGACCAGTAATACCTTCGGACGATATGGCGAGATAGAAGTGCCGGCGGACTGCTCTGTCACCCCCGGCTCTGCACTGGGCCTGGAGAACAACTGATTGAATAATTCGCGCAAATTAACCGCCAATCCCCTGATCTAGTCAACGCTTCAAGCGGCCGAAATAACGTTGCGTATAAGCCCAACGCCTTCAACTTCGCATTCCACAACATCCCCTGCTTTAAGGAATTCTGGAGGTTTTCGAGCAAAACCAACCCCACTGGGCGTTCCCGTAGCGACGATATCTCCTGGCAATAAAGACATACCAAACGACAGGTGTTGGATAATAGACGGTATATTGAAGATCATCAGACTCGTATTGCTATCCTGTTTAACCTGGCCATTGACCCGACTAACCAATTGCAAGTTTTGCGGATCAGGCAGCTGATCTTTGGTAACGATCCATGGGCCCATAGGGCAAGAACCATCAAGACTTTTTCCTTTGAAGAACTGATTATGAAAGCGTTGCAAATCTCGAGCGCTTAGATCGTTAAGTACGGTATAACCGTAAACGTAATCCATGGCCTTATCAACACTGATATTTCTGCCTTCCTTGCCAATAATCACGCCTAATTCTACTTCCCAATCCAATTCGGCCGTGACTGCGGTATCATAATAAAAATTATCGAACGGACCATTAGCGGCTGTCGTAGCCTTGTTGAAGATTAGAGGATATTCGGGTAGTTCTGTTTGCTGTCCGGCGACTGAATAATGTTCTTCAGCATGTTCAGCATAATTAAGACCCAGGCACATGATATTCCTTCTAGGGACTGGAATCGGGGCGGTCAACTTAACCATATCAAGCGGGATTCCAATGGTATTGGACTGCAACAATTCCCGCACTTGGACCAGGCCTGGATCACTCGTCGCGATCAAGCTAAGAATATCCGGGGCGACCTCTGAAATATCAATGACCTCCTCACCCCGCAACACCCCGGGTTTGAACTGGTCTTCATGAATATAGGTTACAAGTCTCATGTTTTGTTCCTTTATGTTTTGATGAAGCCCTTAAGTATGAAGATCTTATGATATCCGTTCGCTATCGTCCAGATTCAAAAATGCGAGGAAAATCTAAGTTACGGACTTGGGTTATGACTTATCGCTGAAAAAGCTGCAAGGTCTGCCCGAATCGATATAATCTATGTGAATAATGAATGGCAAAATGTAACCTTCACAGGCAAAATCTATCTAATAATCAGAAGAGTTTTGAAACTCGAACCGTTCTTTTACCGTACCATTCGAATATCTGTCATTGATTGAATCACAATGGGCAACAGAGTCCTACGTGATTCATACAAACATAAGGAAATAAACTGATGATCACCAGAACCTCCGTGCTTTTGCTATTCGTTCTCCTTCTTGCAGCTTGCAGTAGCGCAGAACCCACGACGGCACTTCTTGAATCTGGGGCGGAGGCAACTGTCCTAGAACTACCAGCAGAAGTTGACGTACACACTGTAGCTTCGATCAAAGATCGGCCGGATGTCTACTTATTGGATGTCCGGGAGCAGTGGGAATATGATGAAGCACACCTGCCGGGAGTTAATCTCTTACCTATGGGTGAGGTGCCGGCAAATCTCGATAAGATACCGACCGATAAGGAAGTCATTGTTACCTGCCGAAGCGGCAACCGCAGCAGCCAGATAACCGAATTTTTGAAGCAAAATGGCTTTTCAAACGTTCATAATATGCAAGGTGGTATCTTAGCTTGGGAGCAAGCTGGATATGAAGTCGTCCGGTGAGTATTTAGGGAAAAGCTGATTTTTAAAATCAACCCGATCGAGATCAAACTAGGCGACCGGCTTCGACGCATTTTGGCCTCCTAACTGGCTATTCTTCAAAATGTACAAGAGGGCTCGGCCGTAGGCATCGCTGGCTTTTTCTGACGCAAAGGCCAGCGTTTTCCCTAGGATCGTTATCTGGCAAGTATAAGTGTTCATCTGGCACACTAGTTCAACCACCGATTCAGGTTCGCCGGCCAGGTAATCTTGAATTTGTTGGCGCAATTGCTCTTCCGTTGGCAACCATACGGCGTCAACCGTTAGGATATAGTCCAAGGACCATTCCAAAGCGCCATTAAAAGTAATCAACTGGCGGCCGAATCGCTTCTGAAGGTCAATGGTCATATCACTGATTACAAATGTTTGATCTTGTAATTCCGTACCTGGTATCATGAAGAAATCATGTAACTGGGGGAACCAGTGCAAGCCAGCCTGTTTAAGTTCTTGAGCCAAAGGTGATCGAATCATAATAAGATCCTTTAATAGGCGCCTAATTCGCGCAATCGATCATCACTTATTCCGAAGTGATGCGCAATTTCATGGATGACTGTATGCCGCACAACGTGGACGATTTCTTCTCGTCTCCCCGCAGCATCTTCGATGGGTCCCTGATACAGAGTGATCGTATCAGGCAAAACTAAACCATATGCATGGGTGCGTTCGGTTAAGGGGATGCCGGTATATAGCCCTAGTAAAGTGTGATTTGATGGCACTCCGGCTCGGCGTAATTCATCTCGGCTCGGCCAAGTTTTGACTAGCACTTCCACATTTTCCATCTTTTCCTGGAAGTACGCCGGTAGTAAATCCAACGCTTCTACAACCAGATTATCAAATTCCGCAAGACTTAATATCATTAATCGATCCAACCTAGTGATATTCGACCTCGTTCGGCTTCTACCTGCAAAATAGTAACTTCTATGACATCACCGGCCGCAAAATTAGGTGGATTCGGCCACTGACTTCGATGTAAAAGTCCATCATTCTTCACACCAATATCTACAAAGGCGCCAAAGTCGACAACGTTTCGCACTGTTCCTTTCAAGTTCATGCCTGGCTTTAGATCATCTAGACTAAGCACATCACTCCGTAATATGGGCGCTGGAAGATCCTCACGGGGATCGCGACCTGGCCTGACAAGTTGCTCCAATACGTCCTTAATAGTCGGTACGCCAGCGCTTAAATCGGTAGCCAAAGTCTCCATCGCTTCTTCAGCACGCCATTGCCCAAGTGCATCTATTCTTTCGACAGGCGGGATCTCAATTGATAAACCGGCTCGCCCCAGAATCGCTCTGGCCAAATTATAGCTCTCCGGATGAATGGCGCTGGCGTCTAGAGGATTGTCGCCATTTTGAATTCGAAGAAATCCGGCCGCTTGCTCAAATGATTTTGGCCCGAATCCAGCAACTTTTCTTAGTTCAGTTCGATTGGAAAATGGCCCGTTCTCCTCCCGATGAGTGGTGATATTATTGGCGAGTTTGGGACCAACGCCAGCAACGTGGGTTAAAAGGGCTGGCGAAGCTGTGTTTACCTCAACGCCAACTTTGTTGACCACTGACTCGACGACACTATCTAACGCATTCCTTAGATCCTTCTGGTTGACATCATGCTGGTACATGCCAACACCGATCGAGCGGCTGTCGATTTTCACTAATTCCGCAAGCGGATCTTGTACCCGGCGGGCAATAGAAACAGCGCCGCGAATCGTTACATCAAGATCTGGTAATTCCGCTCTTGCCAAGGGACTAGCGCTATAAACACTTGCCCCAGCTTCATTGACGATTAGATAGTGTAACTCCTCCTGGTTCTTGCTGTTATCGTCAGTCATTTCCTGGATCAATTGAGCCACTAACTGCTCAGTCTCCCGAGAAGCAGTGCCGTTGCCAATAGCAATCAGTTCGACCCCATGATGAAGAATTAGCTTTTTCAATAAATTTAACGTCTCTTGTTTCTTTTTTTGTGGTGGATGGGGATAGATGGTTGCAGAATCCAGTACCCGACCAGTCGAATCGACAACGGCCACTTTGCTACCGGTTCTATATCCCGGGTCAATACCCAAAATGATTCTACCGGATAATGGTGGTTGCAGTAATAGGTTTCGCAAGTTTGCTGCAAAGACCGAAATTGCATGAGTGGTTGACTGGTCTGTCAAAGTGCTGCGTATATCTCTCTCGATCGCCGGCAGCAATAATCTTTTCGCTGCGTCTCCTTTGGCCAAATCAAGTTGTTCTGCCAAGATCGAACGTCGATCTGTCCGGTAAGCAGTATTTAACGCCTGTCGCCAATCTCTTTCAGGCACCTCAATTTTTGTCCTAAGAACTTTTTCTGCCTCGCCGCGATTGATAGCCAATATCTGGTAAGGTTTTAAGCGAAAAACGGGTGCCGAAAACTGGTAATAGGTTTTGTAAACTCCTCTCTCGTCTTTAGCTGTATCAATCTTATTGGCAGTAAATCGCCCCCAACGCAAGCCTTTTTCACGCACTACTTGACGCACCTCAGCATTGTCGCTGATCGTTTCAGCAACGATATCCCTCGCCCCCATGAAGGCTTCCTCTATAGTTGGAACTTCATCACTTAAGAAGGGCGTGGCGATCTCTTTTATATTCCGCCTATCTTTGGTTTGCAGCAGTATCAATTTAGCCAATCCTTGCAACCCCTTCTCTTTAGCTATACTCGCTCTGGTTCTTCGTTTTGGTTTGTAAGGTCGATATAGATCTTCGAGAAGAGTCAAGCTGTCGGCCGCTAGAATCTTTGATTCCAGCTCCGGGGTTAACTTTTCTCGCCCGGCGATGGTATCGAGAATCGTCTGGCGCCGCTTGTTTAGATTTCGCAAGCCAACAAGCATGGCTTGTAGTTGGCGAAGTTTATCCTCATCCATAGCACCTGTTAATTCTTTGCGATAACGAGCTATAAATGGAATCGTATTGCCTTCATCCAACAACTCGATCGTGGCTTCAACATTTTCTGGATCTAATTTTAGTTGGCTAGCAATTTGTCGTGATAAATTCATGCTTCAGATTGGACTTCAATTGCTCAAACGAGCATCATTATTAATCTATTCAAAACTAATCCCTAATTTTACTACTCAATTGAATAATTATAGACCTATTTTGACCGATTGTTCATTTGCTAACATTTGTTGACAATTCGAATATCAAACCAGCTGGCAAGCGGGTAGATTAACTGCCAGTTCAAATACTTCAAATATTAAAAATATCGATTAATAACTTGGACTTATTACAGGACAGAGGACCCAAGCACCGGCTATGTTGGGTGAACTGGAACTAGAAATACCGGCCGGTTAGCGTTGCGGATAACAGTATCGGCAACGCTGCCAAACATCAGACGGTCGCTACCACCAAGACCACGGCTCGCTAACATGATCAGGTCGGCGCCATGTGAATCTGCTAGACTTACGATTGTATGAGCTGGGGTCGATCCAATAACATTGGTTTCCACAGCCAGACCATCCTTTTTTAACCACTCAGCAACGTCCGCCAGATAACGAGACAAGACATCTGTCTGGTTTTCAGCTGAGAGATCGCCGGGCACCGACAATAGTATGACTTCGCTTTCAAAATGAGACGCCATAGCCTGAGTAAATGGAAGGACTTGCTCAGCCACTGTCGAGCCATCAAGAGCCACAAGCAACTTGCCAAACAAATGAGATTCTGATTGTTCACGAGTTCCGGGTTTCACTAGGACTATAGGGAGTGAACTCGTTCGAATCACCTGTGAGGCGACGCTGCCAACCAGTAACCGGCCTATTCCTGACCGGCCGTGGGTGCTCATGACCAGTAGATTTGCTTGGTAGTCTTTAGCTGTCGCGACAATCTCCTCAGGCACCGAACCCTGGCCAATCACAAGCCGAGATTTTAGTCCTAGACCATCCAGGTGCTTTGACATTTTTTGCAGGTAGTCTTCGTGGGCTTCGTAATCGCCATCAAGGCTACTAGTTACCAGTGGAACTGTCCGCGGGGCACCAGAAGTCTGAACAACTGACAAAAGGGTGAGACGGTTATCACCAATGGGTGAAATCGCTTTAGCTAATGGAATCGCTTCTTCGGCAAACTCTGATCCGTCCAACGGCACCAAGATGTTGTCAAAATTGTGTTCCAAGTAAGTATATCCTAAATCCGAAACAGGTAAATACCGCTGTCCGGCTTGTAATAAACCATGCCGTTCATTGGCTGGCATTGGCTTACCGAGCTTGCGACGAAAATAAGAAAAGAGCACATATAAAAGAGGAAGAAAAACGAAGTACGTCCAGGCGCCTTCGGTAAATCGTTCGGAAAAAATGATAATAGTTGCTACTGTAGTTAAGATAGCCGCAAGAAGGGTGCCACCAAGCGTCGCCAGATTTCGCAGGTTGGAAATATTCCGGAACTGCCTTAGCAAACGTCGCGAAGCAGCCCATCCGGTCATGCTGAGCAATATGAACACCCCAGCCGCATAGATAGCTAAATATGTTTCTTCATTTGTGCCAGCAATGAGAAAACAAAGGGAAACAATTCCTACCTCAATCCAAACTGGAACTGACGCGACGTCGAACGCATTCCTTTGTCCGACGATAGCGGGTACGTAATGACGCATTCTTAAACCTAAGGCCAGATTCTGAAGACCTTGGGCACTGGCGGCCGATGCCGATAACAATACTAGAATGCTGACAAAGGTGCCTAGAAAGGCCAAGGGAGTGGGCAGTAACTGATCCATCGTCTGAGTGAACACAGATACCTCAGTATTTGTTGGATCAGATAGCGACAAGATAGCCGGGCCAACTATCAACATCGTGATGATCGTGGTACCCATGATTATCACTAAGCTTTGAAAGGCCATGCGACTTTTTCGCTTAGGCTCTCCCTCATAGGCAGCTACCAGGTTGGCAAAAATCTCGATGCCCGTCATGACAGCCAGGATACGAACGTAACCACCAAGGGTGAATCTGATATTTTCTGGACTGAAGGCTTCGAGTCGGATCGACGGTAGATTTACTCCATATTTTATCAAAGTGGACAGGATCATTGCCCAGAGAAGGAGCAAGACACCACCTGTTGCCGGACCAAATGCCCTCGCAGCAACCCTTGGACCGCGATTCACCAACCAGCCAGTGCCAATACTTAAAGCAATGGCCACAAAAGTTCGATACTGAAAACCCAAGAAGGGCTCGTTGAGGGCAGGTACTCGATCGGCAATGAAGGTAACCAGAGCAGCCATGCTGACCAGGAACGTTAACGTATATTCTACAAATGTTATGCTGGCGTTCAGTTTTACGGCCCAACCCCCGAACTCTTCTTCGCTCAATCCGCTTCCCCCACTGCCATCGACTATCCAAATCATCACCAGACGGTACATGGCAGAAACAAGGGCAATCGTCAGAACCACCAACCATACACTTGCTCCGAAGGTGATCTGGGCAACTCCGGCCACCACAATGAGCCTTAGAAAGGGACCAAAGACGTACAAAGGAGATGTGGCTGGATCTCCGCCTCCGGCTAGCGCACCTTCCAGGGGATTGGAAAGTTTGTTCGATACGTGGGCCACGAAGACGCTCCTGGCAACACACTTAGGTTTTGCTGAGCGACAGTCAACCTTCTAGGGCATCCTCGCAGGATCAGCAACTCAATACCTAAGAAAAATAACCATTATAATTTTATCAACCATAGAATGATACTGGATTTTAGGGCCTAATCAATATAGGTTTTCTGTAATATTTATAAATATTCCAAGTGGCGAGAGATCCCTGGCGCCTTGGAGAATCACCGTTCTTCGCTTGCCTATATTTCAAAAGACCTTCTAGAGTTGGATGTCAAACCTCGACATCCAAATAACAAAATCAGGCCCATCTTAAACAGGTGGGCCTGATCGCTCGAGAGAGAAGGTAAACAGTGTTGATATTCCGGGCTTGTTGCCGGAACGCTTTATCGTTCAAATGAAGCGAGGATGTCCATCCTTAGGCGGCTTCGAATTCACCCTCGACGATATCTTCGTCTTCGCCATCACCACTCGAATTGGGAGCAGTATCAGCGCCATTCGAACCGTCGTTGGCCTGATACATTTTCTCGCCAATTTCCATGCTTGCCTGCTGTAATTCCTCGGTAAGTCGGCGGATTAAGGTAATGTCCTCGCCATTTATAGCCTCTTTCAGCTGCTCGATTTTGGTCTCAATCTCTTGCCGGAGGTTTGCTGGTGCCTGACCATTCAAACTACCAAGGCTTTTTTCCGTTTGGTAAACAACCTGGTCGGCAAGATTCCGCGCTTCAATCAATTCACGGCGGTTTTGATCTTCAGAGGCATGTTGCTCGGCCTCCTTTACCATGCGGTCAACATCAGCGTCAGTCAGGTTAGTGGTAGCCGTAATGGTGATCTTCTGACTTTTTCCTGTGGCTTTGTCTGTGGCGCTCACGTTTAAGATACCGTTGGCGTCAATATCGAAAGCTACTTCAATCTGTGGCATGCCACGCGGCGCGGCCGGTATTCCCTCCAGTCGGAAGATCCCTAAGGTTGCGTTATCAGCCGCCATCGGGCGTTCACCCTGAAGAACGTGAACATCAACAGCCATCTGATTATCTTCGGCTGTACTAAATATCTCCGATTTGCGAGTTGGAATCGTCGTATTTCGCTGGATGAGCGTTGTCATGACCCCACCCAAAGTCTCTAGACCCAAGCTGAGTGGCGTAACATCGAGCAGCAGCAGGTCATCGACCTCACCAGTCAGCACGCCGGCTTGAATAGCTGCACCCAAAGCGACAACTTCGTCTGGATTGACGCTTTTGTTCGGTTCTTGGCCAGTCAGCTTCATTACCAACTCTTGGACCATTGGCATTCGTGTAGCACCACCAACTAGGATGACCGCATCTAATTCACTAGCCTTGATTCCCGCATCGGCTAAAGCGTTATCAACAGGCTGAGACAGCCGCTCCACAAGATCAGAGGTTAGTTGCTCGAATTTTGCCCGTGATAATGTCATTTGTAAATGTTTTGGCCCGCTGGCATCGGCAGTGACAAAGGGCAAGTTGATCTCAGTTTGCATCGTAGTCGATAGCTCGATCTTCGCCTTTTCAGCAGCTTCTCGGATTCGTTGCAAAGCTTGTCGATCCTGTCCCAGATTTATACCCTGATCGGCCAGGAATTCTTCAACCATCCAATCGCTGATAGCTTTGTCCCAATCGTCTCCACCAAGATGGGTGTCTCCATTAGTCGATTGAACTTCTACCAAGCCGTCGCTTACCTCTAAGACCGACACATCGAAGGTACCACCGCCGAGATCAAAAACCAAAATGGTTTCTTCAACTTCTTTCTCGAGGCCATAGGCTAATGCTGCTGCCGTCGGTTCGTTGATGATTCGCAAAACTTCGAGCCCAGCGATACGGCCGGCATCTTTTGTCGCTTGGCGCTGGCTATCATTGAAATAGGCCGGAACCGTGATAACTGCTTTTGATACAGGCTGCCCTAGATAGTCTTCAGCATCTTTTTTGAGCTTGCTCAACACCATGGCCGAAATTTCCTGGGGTGTGTAACTTTTGGCGGTGTGGGGCACATTAATTAACACATCCCCTTGCGGTCCATTTTCTAGTGAATAGGGCACTCGATCCCGTTCTTCTTGAGTTTCAGGATCATCAAAGCGACGGCCGATGAATCGTTTCACTGAAAAAACGGTGTTTTCTGGATTGATGGTGGCCTGTCGTTTTGCAGTCTGGCCCACAAGACGCTCACCGTTCTTATTAAATGCCACGACAGAAGGCGCAAGGCGCCCGCCTTCAGCCGTTGATATTACTTCAGCTTGACCACCTTCCATGATGGCTACAACTGAATTTGTTGTTCCTAGATCGATACCTACGATCTTACTCATTATTTAAAATCTCCTTATCCATTATTTCTTTTCTCAGTTTTCCGCTGCACAAAGTCAGCAATTTTCTTGCAATTGATTATTCCGGTTCCGTTTTTTCTTTTTGAGGCAATACTCAATAATTAATGCCTACATCCATCGGTTAATTGCCAATCACTGTCAAACGTGAATCGCAAATCGGGAATTGATCTAAACACCTTCAAATCTTCACGCTATATAGCTTCTAATTTAAGTAAGAAATATTAGAAATACGTATGCCGGCTATTTGTTTTGTGTTAACACTGTGAATTCTTGTCTGCCGAAAAATTAATCTCAGCGGCAATAGCACCTCAAAAACCATTGGTATCTTTTATCTGCCGGGAATTCAGGAAGTAACTCGAATGGAAAATAATAAGCGATTTGGAAGCTTATTTCGAGATTTTTAGAGCTTGAAATCTCTGGATAGAACCGTTATTGACAAAGGTATTGGCAATAGCTAGAATGGGCTCAACGGACTGCTATAGTTAGCCGGTCTGAGATGCTTACTTTCTAATTATTTCGAGACAGAATCACACGATCTAAACCACTTGCATTTCCATAAAAAGGAGTTGGAATGTCTTTTGAATTACCCCCTCTTCCATACCCTGAGAACGCCCTAGAACCTCACATTGATGCCATGACAATGAGTATTCATCATGATAAGCATCACGCAGCTTATACAAATAATCTAAATAACGCCCTGGAAGGCCAGAGTGATTTGGCGAGTCAGTCCATCGAAGCGTTATTAGCTAATTTAGATGATTTGCCAGAATCAATTCGAACCGCGGTTCGCAATAATGGTGGTGGGTTTGCCAATCACAGTTTATTCTGGCAAGTCATGAGTCCTGATGGTGGTGGGATTCCATCAGGCGATTTGGCTGCGGCAATTGACAGTGCTTTTGGCAGCTTTGATGAGTTTAAGGCTGCTTTCAGCAAAGCGGCCGGCACCCGCTTTGGATCTGGTTGGGCCTGGTTATATGTTGGTAAAGATGGCAATTTAGCGGTCTCTTCGACGCCAAATCAAAATACTCCGCTTATGGATGGTAATACTCCCATCCTAGGTCTCGACGTCTGGGAACATGCCTACTATCTTAACTATCAAAACCGCCGTCCGGATTATGTTGCTGCCTGGTGGAATGTCGTAAATTGGGACCATGTAGCCACCTTGTATGCAGCTACTCAATAATATATCGTGCCAGGCAATATTTTTAAATTTTGTTTGAGAGAAAAGGAGTAACTTCATGACCTACATTGTCACCAGACTTTGTCTCCGCGACACTGCCTGTATCGATGTCTGCCCAGTAGAGTGCATGGTTTTGGGTTTGCCCGAGGAAGAATGGCCTTGGTTATACATCGATCCTGACACCTGCATCGACTGTGGCGCTTGTGTTCCAGAGTGTCCGTATGAAGCGATCTTTCCCGAGGAAGAAGTACCATTCGATTTCGAAGCCGCCGCTGGTCAGTGGATCGTTAATACGAAAGAATTATTGCCCGACGGCCAACCTCTGGAAGGCGAGGTTGATGGGCATGATGTTAAAGTGTTGAATGCCAAACAGCTCGCCGGCGGCGAGATCCTGGATCTAACTGAGGATATCGAACCAAATTACGAATTCTACAGTGGTGGCCCAGGTTATGATGCACTTGACATGTAAGCGATTTAACGACCTCTGGATAGAGTAACTTTTAAGTTCCAGGAGCTAGCCTGCTCCTGGTTCAGCCGGATTGGCCAGTAATGCTTTGCTATAGCATTGATGGTCAATTCGGCTTTTTTCATCTTCGGGGTGATTATTGATAACCCTCAGTACCTTTTCCCTAGCACAGCCCAGGAGCTTTTATGACTAAATATCGCACCGAAAAAGACTCTTTAGGATTGGTTGAAGTGCCAGTCGACGCCTATTGGAGCGCCCAAACACAACGAGCTATCCATAATTTTCCAATTACAGGCTTACGGCAATATCCAGCCTTTGTTTGGGGCATGGCCGCGATTAAGCGTGCCGCTGCCCAAGTGAACTTGGAGCTAAATCTTTTCAAGGACACCATAATTGATGGTAAGGAACTTTCGGGGAAATCGATCGCCGAGGCAATCATGCAAGCGGCTGACGAAGTCATTAAAGGGAAATGGAATAACCAATTTGTCGTCGATCCCATCCAGGCCGGCGCCGGCACTAGTCACAATATGAATACAAACGAGGTGATCGCTAATCGAGCCAATGAAATACTGGGATTTGGCCTTGATGAATCCTCTAAACCTATTCATCCCAATGATCATGTCAACATGGCCCAATCGACGAATGATACAATTCCAACCGCCATCCGGCTTGGGTCCCTTTGGCGATTAGAAGAACTACTATCCTCTTTGGATAATTTATCAAACGCCCTAGGCCAGAAAGCAATTGAATTTGATGGTATTGTTAA
This sequence comes from Promineifilaceae bacterium (SeqCode), assembly GCA_041570685.1. Lineage (GTDB taxonomy): Bacteria > Chloroflexota > Anaerolineae > Promineifilales > Promineifilaceae > UBA11865. The sequence continues at coordinate 186 of JBFFVR010000001.1, read as the reverse complement.
GAGCGGTCGAACCCACCTTCAAGATGCTGTGCCAATAAGGCTCGGGCAGGAATTTGGGGCCTATGCTCGCTCAGTTGAACGTAACAGGCAAAAGATAGCTGCTGCTGCGGACGGCTTGCGACGACTCGGAATTGGAGGAACGGCCACAGGTACTGGGTTAAATGCTCACCTGGATTACCATCGGCT